>NZ_JAXUHN010000085.1:0-144331 GCF_035916875.1 Methylomicrobium sp. Wu6 | reverse complement strand
GCAAACATGCGTCATCGTTTTCTGATAGTTCTAATCGGGCAACCCTTGCCAACTCTGTTTCCTGCTGGTTCTAAAAAGCTTTTAGTTTAACGCCAATCAACTTTCTGCGAGGCACTTAGTCACTCGCATGCTAATTCTATTGGCACCGGCTTCAGGAGGGCATAAAAACAGCACCAATAGCCTGAATCGGTCTTCAATTTTCTGAAGTCCCTGTACCAGTCTATTTGTCAGATGATCCAGTCCATAGCGAAAGCTCGACTGATTGATCCGGCAGCTCGTTTGGAGTGCGATTAAACGGAGATCGCCGCTGGGTAGTGGTCTTATCTTTGGTGCAGGTGGTGAGCGAGATGGCGGTGGCGCCATCGGTGTAAAACGGCCATCAAAATTGTCTAATTAGTAATATTAAAAGATTGCGTGCTATTGAAATTTCCCTTGGTAAATTTCGACGCTCTTTACTGGGAAATTTTCAACACCTTTGAGACTCCCTACCACCGGACGCACTATGAACAAGAAAAACACCCGAAAAATCCAGAAGCAAGACTACAATAGCACTTTGCAACAACTGCAGGTAGAACTGGTTAAACTTCAAAGTCACATCATCAAAAATAATGACAAGATTTTAATCATCTTTGAAGGTCGAGATGCGAGTGGGAAAGACGGTACCATCAAACGTATTATTCAGCATCTAAGTCCGCGTGAAACTCGGGTGGTTGCGTTGGGCAAACCATCCGATCGCGACCTCAGTACCTGGTATTTTCAACGCTACACCTCGCATTTGCCCGCCGCTCAAGAAATGGTATTGTTCAATCGCAGTTGGTACAACCGCGCGGGTGTGGAGCGGGTTATGGGATTCTGCAGCGATGAGGAATACCACGAGTTTATCGAAACCGTGGCACTTTACGAGCAATTGCTCGTGCGATCAGGGATCAGGCTGCTGAAATATTATTTGGACATCAGCGAAACCGAGCAGAAAAGGCGTCTGAAAGCACGAGAACAAGATCCTCTGAATCAATGGAAATCCAGCCCCATCGACAAAGCCGCGCCAAAATATTGGCCTCAGTACAGCGAGGCTCGTAACATCATGTTTGCCAGAACCCATCATTTAACAGCACCGTGGACGGTTGTCAGGGCCGACGATAAAGAGGCGGCTCGAATCAATATCATCAAGGACATGTTGTTTCGGCTTGATTACAAGGGCAAGGAAGAAGCACTGATACTGCCGGATAGCAACATTATTTTTAACTATGAAGAAGCTTACCTCCTTAACGGCATGATTGCGCATTAGGGCCTTCCGCCCTTGCCGAAATAAAACGACTTAAAATATCAAGTCTTCTGATTATTGATAGATTTGCCATCAGTCAATGCATACCAGCCAATGGTGATCCTGTAGACCATCCACGCCACTGTTGCAGGCAGGATAAAAATACCGAGACCCATGCCAAAAGTAAATCCAGACAATGCAAACCCTGCCAAGGCTATCCAAGCGGTTTTGATTTGCCAGTCGAAATGAGATTCCAGCCATGTCCCTTGCACTTGATTTCGCTTGTAGAAGTTAATCGCCACACCCACCAGCAATGGCAAACCTGCAAGCATGAAGGTCAGTATCTGGCATAGGTAAACCGTGGCCGCCAGTCTTTTTAATGCTTGTAATTCCTCTGTGCCTTTTTGTTCAGTCGATATATCATTCATAAAAGTACCTGCTGGTTAAGTTTTTGTTGATCGAATGGGGCGCGAACTCTCGGTTTTAAGCTATTTTCACCTCCCGGCAGTATCGGCACGGATATCAGGCATCTAACTCAGATTAGTTTTGTGGCTGGATTCGCGTTGCCGTTTCTTGCAGAGCCTGAAATAACGCGCGTCCATACGCAGATATTATTTCAATCATAGAGAGTGCCATAATTCACAAATTGATAAGTACCTCTCTTTACGGAAGCTAACACGTAGTAATCGGATTCCGCAAGGCCAATTAGGATTTGACTGGCTGCAAGCGAAACTGCTCCGAGATATTATTGCGCAAATCGCGTTGAGGCATTTTCATTATCGCTGCCATAGGATTCGAGCGGATTCCAACGGAACCGCCACCACGACTCGTTGAGGCTTCACTCGCTCCTAAATAGCAAAAATTTCTGGAAAATTTAGGCTCTCTTTTTTCTTAAACTGGCAAACTCTGTTCGCTTTTTAACTGTGTAAAGAAATTGTGGCGATGGCAATGCCTCAGCCAAGCGGTCATTTCCCCCTTTCGGTAAACGTCGAAGGCAAGATTGCCGAGTGATCTTACTTCCGGTTTTCATGGCGAAGAGATTGGGCATGTCCAGTCACGCCGAACGTGAAGAATACGATGACTCCCTGGGCAAAAATGCAGGCTTGGGCTATCTGTAGCCCATAAGGAATGGGGGTTATGCTTAGGAGCAAGGCCAGCACAACCAACGACGGCACTAAACCAAAAACAATAATCATCGCGATTACAAAGACAGGTTGCTCTGCTCCAGATGGTTTTGAATTCGCGAAACCAGAAACAACTTTAATGATGGTTTGCCCAAATAGTACTGCCGAGCCAAATGATAATTCTGGAGTTTGAATCAGTGCGAATAGCGATTTGCCAACGCTTACGTCAACAATTGAGATCACTACCAGGGGAAGCACGATAAACAGCAAATCGCCAAAAATTGCATACGTAGCGGCTTTTCGATTAATCCTATGGACTTCAACAAGGTTGATATCTAAGGGTGGGTCTTTATTCATTTTCTACCTTCTGGCGCTTTAGCGAGCGGCCGGTTTGTTTCGAGCTGCATGAGACCGGATTAGCTGGCCGTTATGCCGAATGAGTGGGGGAGACAGGCTTCGCCTATCACGAGATTTGATGCGCAGGTTTTGGGAGATGCCTAAGCGTTATTGCCGGAAAACGCGTGGGCAAGAGATTGTAAAAACAAATGTTTTTACAATCTCCACTATACGCTGTTGCCGCTGATGCGTCAGAATTTTTTGCAATCGCAGGTAAGCTGGTGAGTGTAGACCACTTTGTTAATTACTGTTTTTGTTTTTTGAAGATTTGTGACAAATCCAACATTGGTTTGCTTGAATAAACTTGATCTATCAAATTTTTAAACCAATAAGGACGAAATAGCAAAATATATATGGCAGTTAAAGTCGTAATGGGTATCGGTTGAATTTCGATTAAAGCGAGAAGCAGCAAGCCAACTAGGCACAAAAAGCGGATAAAGTAATATTTTTTTAGAGGGGGCATTTCGAGTTTTCTTAAAGTTGGTATTGGTACATTTTATCAGCCTCCCCCCCTTTACTCACTGGACCGGATAACAAGTCGTATATGATCCCCGTCTATCATCCCTGATTGCCACTTTCTAGGCAATAAATGCTGGAATTCTTTCAGGACATTAACAGGCTGCTGAAATTTACCCTCATGCCTTCGGCTGCAAACCCTTTTTTTGACTTATTTTTAGCGCTGGAAGCCAGATCAGCCCTGAAATTGCAGTTTTAGCCGGTATTCGGTGCCTCTCTTAAGGCTTATTTCCGCCTTTCGGCGGGCAGCAGGGTACGAACGCCTAGGCGGTCGAATACTGCCAGACGAAAAGCTACTCAAGCGTGTCAAATTATAGGCGGCGAAGGTGAACACAGCTTGCGCTGCCACCTTCTTCAAGCCGCGGAATTTCGTTTGGCGAAGCCCGCCGACGATCTTCGATCAGCCGAAGACTTCTTCGACCCGCTTGCGAATTTTAAGGCTGGTCCGGTAGCCGGCGTGCCGCGCGGTACGCCGGTCAATCGCCGAGTCTTTGGCTTTTTGCGCGACATGCGGCGTCACTTGGCGTTCGCGCACTTGTGCCCCAGAGGGTATCGCCGCCACGAAATCCTTCGTATCATAACCCCCTTGTACCCTCTGGGGCATAAATCCGCCTCGAGCGTGGCGCCTGATGCTGTGCTTCGCCATGGCTTTGGCCGCGTCCCGTTCCGCCGTGCCGGTGGCGTGCGTCACATCCGCGTCGACTACCAAGCCGTTGCAGTTTGCCATCAGCACATGGCCCATGAAACATAATTGCGATTTATCTCCTTCGCTTTTCTTGTAGCGGCTAACATCCGGGACGACCGTCGAGGCGTGTGTGTCGTTCGAACGTTTCTCGCCTTTGAAATTGACCGACGGATTACGGCTCTGATCCTCCGGCGGCGGGGTTCCGCCATCTTTGTTCACAAAACTTTTCATCGATGCCCAGGCCTTAATCAGCGTACCGTCTACCGAGAAATGCTCGTCGGATACGGGTTCTTTCCATTCAGCCAGCAACAGCACCCGCTCGAAAAATAATCGGCTCATCCGTTCGTTCAGCAATCGGTCGCGATTAGCGCTGAACGTGGAGTGGTCCCATACCTCGTCATCCATCGTTAACCCTACAAACCAGCGGTACAGCAAATTGAAATCGATATGCTCCACCAGCTGCCGCTCGGAGCGTATCGAAAACAAGACTTGCAGCAAACTGGCGCGGAGCAGGCGCTCCGGCGGAACCGAGTCCCGGCCGCTACGGGCATAAAGGGCATCGAACTCCGCATTCAAGGTGGTCAGGTCAGCAACATATCAACCACCACCCGGAGTTTCTACAGGGGATGGTGCTTGGGTATCCGTGCTTCGAGGGTTCGATAGCTGAACAGTTCTTCTTGGGTAATGTCGGCGCCGCGCATGATCAGAAAATATCCAGCATGGTAGGTTTAACTAAAACTATTTTAACCTATATAACAATGCCCTAGGGTGTTATAACGCATTTCAACCAACGAATTCATGCGGCTTTCAGAGGTGAGAAAATCAACAGCCTGTTAACCTAAATTTCAGAACTATATTATGTAGAACCAACCAGTCAGTGGTTCTTCATAATATAGTTCTGAAAAATATGAACATACTTTTCAAGGCTTAGACACGTTAGTGTGTTTACTAAAAAATGAAGTAAAGTTCTGAAAAATCGTTCCCAAATCTTTTAACTAAAGAGGGTAATTTTAATAAAGTTCAGAATAAAGCTGCCATTCATTTCTAGAAGCTGCATCATTATTTTAATGCCGATTGATCGGTTATTCGGTAGCCCATCGCCCGATATCCGCGTTGACGCTTGTCCCACATTCGCAGTAGCGTCGGGTGCCCAGTGTCGACGAAATCGATAATCCGCACGTCAGTTTTAGTTGCATGTTCACGGTGTAATCGGCCAGCGTATTGCTGTAAGGTGCCCTTCCATGAAATCGGCATTGCCAACACCAGCGTATCCAGCGGAGGATGATCGAAGCCTTCACCAACCAACTTTCCAGTGACTAACAGAACCCGAGGTTCATCGGGTGGTAGCTCATCAAGCGCCTTAATTAAAGTGGCTCTCTGTTTTTTCCGCATTCGCCCGTGCAGCACAAAGGGCGGTGGTATCTTCCCAGTCAACGCAGCTAAGATGGCATCCAGATGATCAGTCCGCTCGGTGAGTACCAATACCTTTCGGCCCAGATTAAAGGCTGCAGCAATTTCGCTAGCAATCGCCGTTGTTCGCTCTTCATCATTTACAATGTGACGAAACACATCCTGAATGGCAGCTTCCTGTGGTAGATCGATTGTTTTGTAAATCATCTGTGGCAGGACTTCCAGATCGCTCGGCGCATTCAGTGGCTTGGCTGCCGTATATCGGATAGGTCCGCATTGCATGAAGATGATTGGCTGTTGACCATCCCGGCGTACGGGGGTGGCGGTAAGACCTAATACATATTTCGCCTTGACCCGCTTCAAAATAGCATCGAACGAAGCTGCCCCGACATGGTGGCACTCATCGACAATGACATGTCCGTAGTTTTCTACCAATGGATTGACCTCACCCTGCCGAGACAATGATTGCATCACCGCAACATCGAGTTTACCCGTCGGCTTGGCCTTGCCTCCACCAATGGTTCCAACAACACCCTTGCCCACGCCCAAGAACGACTGCAGCCGTTCCTGCCATTGTTTGAGAAGTTCGGTACGATGCACCAAAATTAGCGTATTGACACCGCGTCGGGCAATCAACGCTGCTGCTGTGACCGTTTTACCAAACGCAGTTGGAGCGCAGAGCACACCGGCAGGGTGCTGCAACATTTCGGTGACTGCAGCCTCTTGATCGGAGCGCAATGTCCCAGCGAAAGCAATGTCGATTGATTGCCCCTCAAAGCGCTTATCTCGTAAATCGCATTGAATACCGTTTTCCTTCAGTAAGTTCTGTGCTGCATCCAGGCAACCGCGCGGCAGTGCAATGTGGTTTGGGTAATTTTCAGCGCAGCCTATGACGCGTGGTTTATCCCATACCGGGAACCGCATAGCCTGTGCTTTATAGAATTCGGGGTTTTGGAAGGCGGCAAGACGGATTAGGCGGTTTGCCAGTGGTTGGGGAAGTTCGGCTTTTTCGAAATAAACGAGATTGGCTAGCGTGACTGTCAGCAAATTTGGCATCGGTCCGACGAGTTTCGCGTTTTGAACATCGGACCGCTTCCATGGCTCTTTATGATCTTCCTGGTCAATAAAAGTCACATCCAAAGGATGCGCATTACCCATCGCTCGCAAAATGGTCGGCTCAATATCAGTTACTGGCATCGATCGGATGGCAGCTAAAAATCCCCACTGATCAGGATATGGCTTTAAAGCGCCGTCTACGAACACACTAAACCCATTCTCACGCGGTTTCTTCTGCAATGGCAGTGCAATCAGATTGCCAAAGCCACCTTTAGGCATCGCATCCTGGTTGGGAAACAGCCGGTCGTAGGACGTCAGCTTCAATTGCCGAGTTCGGGAACAGGTATGACTGATGATAGCAGTGCCTAGACGGCGGGCGTCGCGGGCAAAAACGTTACCTGCGAAGAAAATCCAGACATGAGCACCCTTGCCAGAACGCGAGATTTCGAGAGCAGCCGGAACGCCAAGCTCATGACAAGACTGGACAAAGGCCTGTGCATCCTCTTGCCAGTCAGCCTCATCAAAGTCGACTGCTAAAAAATAACAAGTGTCGTCCGCCATAAGCGGGTAAACACCAAGCGTGTGCTCACCTGAAAGATGATTGTAAATGACGGCATCGGATAACGAACTCAGCTGACGAATACCACAATCCTAGCATTTAATACGAGGCTTATGACAGATGCCAGCGCGCCACTCATTCGCGCAAGCAGGCGTGTAGCCTGACTTGCCGGTTGATTTACTTTCCCAGCGCACTGGATAAACATCAGAACGCCCCCGAAACAATCGACGAAACAGCGCTACCTTTTCCTAAGTGGTCAGCGTTGATGATTCCGGTCCTGGCGAAACGATTGGAGGTGACTCTGGCGATAAGCGCCACTCTATGCCATGAGCCTCGAGTAGCGCGATTAAACGCGTATTTTCTGCCCGAAGGTCGGCCAAAGAATCAAGCTTAGTCGTCGATCCCATATTCGGACAACAGGCTGCTCATATCATCACCCACACCCCAGCCGATATTCTGACCCTGTGCGCAGACTTGCTCAAGCCGCTCGATAAACGACTGGCGTTTCGTCTCTGGCAGAACCATCACATATTTCAATGCTTGCTCGAACATTCGCACCACGGCATCGAAATAACCTTCGTCGTCCATGCCGCAATAACCTAAAAAGACAAAAACTTCCTCGCAATAAAATACTGCCAGTTCAGCCAGCCCTTCAGGCTGCCCCACCGCCTTTTTGTAATCGGTGATTGCCTTTTTGGCCTTGGCTACAGAGATGGTTTGATTGCTGCGCATCACATCAGGGCATATCCAGCGGGAGATGGCCGTCTTATAAGGCTTGAGTACATCATCCCCAAGTCCAAAGCGGGCATGCAGAAAGGTTTGATTGTCCTTGCTAGCGGCATACAAGTCATGAACTATACCGGGCAACCCCACTCGGTCAAAGTCTGACAATTTAGATTTGATGTCGCTCCAGGAAGGCTTGGCTTCTTTGTCTATCTTGTTCATTTTAGAGGGGGATAGCATCAGTAGATCATACGCCATGATCAAGCTGTATTCTTTTACCGGATCATTTGCATTGCGTGTGGGTCTTGGCGCCCAGTGATGCCGATTTCAGTACTCGATGACGTTTAATTAAAAGTGGATTTTTCGAGCACTTCCCAAAACCGAACGCCGATCTAAAGTACGTACAGCAATAGGAGAGCGTGGGATATGGCAAATCTTCCGCTCACGCTCCTTGCCTACATCCCTGTAGGTAACGGCATTAATGGTATATTTTATCCGCGATGATTCTGATTATGAACATCATGTGGATTACGAACATGTGAACCCTCTGAAGCATGGCCATATCAATCATGTGACTGGCCATATTCTACCTTTATCGATAGGTGGCGAAGGACCTTTATCCACTCGATTGGGCAATGTTAATTCTTCGGTTGCTGGCGATAATAACATTCCTCCGATTATGCAATGCTAATCGGGCCTACGTGCTGTGCGAATTGGATTGTTTTTGCCCGCAGCTTAACCGGCAAAATCCGGCCAATTCTTGTCATTCGTTAATAACCAAAAGCAGCTAAATAAACGTCAGCGTTAATTTAGACTACTGACGTTCACTAGAGTATGACGATCTCCTTGCGTTCTTTGGATATCCAACACCAAGGGTCTGTCCATATTCTCATTTTATTAAGGAGATGCCAAGACGAGTCTTCCTTAAAGGTGGAAGAGGGAGCTCACCTATATGCGCCTGTAAAGTGTGGCGTAGGCAGGCCAAATCCTCGCTAATTGCTTGTTCTTCGGCGTCATACTCGGCCTGTGTTATCAAGCCAGCTTTGAGCTTTCCAGCAACCGCTTTTAGTAGAAGTTCCTGCTGTTCAATTTCCGCAGTAAATACGCGAACAGTTGCTAATGTACCAAGCCGGTACTGAACTCTAGCATCGTCGTTTAATTGCAGCAGCTCCTCAGTGTGCTCTCCATAAGGCGTTCGCGCCTCAACCTTACCTGTTTTGGCATTGAAACGAAGATGCGCGGCCATCTCATGGTCGCAGGGGTTTACAACGTAAGGCCCGAGTTTTTCGTCAAGCGGCCAATCATTGTTCTTTCGACAATTGCAGTTACCGCAGCAATAATACAAATTCTCATAGTCGCAAACTAGTTTTGCGAAACGAGGTATACCCTTTGGTTTGTAATGATCAACACCAAAGTTTAGATTTGGCACGCTACTGTCAGGTTGGCGACAGTACACACATACACGCGAAAACTCTGCTTGCAGGTAACGCTTGTACGATTGGTAGCGCTTGAACTGCCGTGGTGAAAGTTTTCGCTTGTGTTTGCTTTTAGGGTACTGAAATACCGTCACAGTTTAGAGGGAATTCCGAGACGCTTCGCGCGTTCTTCGCGAGCTGTGCGGATGCGGGCTAACTGAGCATTTGCATCCTCTAAGGCGGTTACTTGCTCTTTAGATATGAGTGGCGCGCGCTCCGAGAGGCGACTATTGAGAATTTCCAATCGGGCCAAGATCTCCGACGACTGGGTGCCGCTTGCATACTTGGCCACCATCAATCTCACACGTTGTTTAGCGATTTGATCGATTTCTATACTTGGCGGTGGTACAACGACATCTGAATTGTGAGAATGTACAGACTCATTTAGGGTAGGAGTTGGTTCTGTGGACGGTGCTAACTGCTGCATCGGAGGCGCGGTCTGCGCAAGCGGTCCTTTTGTGGCGGCGAATAAATCGACAGCCTTAGTCTCTGCGGTTACGAATGCAGTTTGGTTTGTCAGTACTTCCCTTTTTGGTCTGCTTTGCTCGAGCGTCCTTGACTGAAAAGGTGCGATATTGGTCGCAACTACCGGATTAATATATGGCGTATGGTCTATGTAGAAATCCATGATTGCACTCAGGCTCTTTTCTGGCTACTTTCAGTTGACAAATATTCACGAGCTTTGGGGCCTATTGCCCAGTCGAAGACATCAAATACTTGTGCGTGCATTGCGTCTAAGGCCTCCCCTGTGTTGCTAAGTTGTATTTCATTTCGGAATACGTCAATGTCTAACAAGTACTGGGGAATCGTCTCCCCTGCGGCTTGTTTTTGTTTCAAGACTATGCCGTGTTGCAACAAACATCCGCCGTCATCCGTCATAAGCTGAAGCTTTCCAGCGTATTCATGAATCCCTTTGAAGCATCCTGAAAGAAGAGGGCCAACGAGTTCAGGATTCACCCACCCAAGCACTGGATTGGTATCGCTGTCGATTATATTAATATAACGTAGACCAATCCGGGTGAAGAAGTCTGAATCGATAATCTTGGACGCAGCCTCGACGATGCCTAAAACTCTTTCTCTCATATGCGCATAGTCACTGTATGCAGTAGTTTCTACTGAAAGGGCGCTCTGTTTCAGAGATACTGTCCAAGTAAGCTTTGCCGATCGGAATATATGAGTGTGAGTATTGTTTGAGCTGTTACCCCCAATCCTCAAGCTAACCTCATTCGCTAATTCAAGGTGCGGGTATTCCTTCCTCAGCGCTTTGACGAAGGCGGCCGGAGGACGTGGTTCGCCAAGCTCCATTAACGTCGGAAAACGAAGCTCGCAAACTGCTTGATGTAAGAAGTTGCGCTTGTATTGGTCGACATTCTCAGAACGAATAGTCACTAAGGAGTCTGCATTCCAACTTGATGTCATACTGTTCTCAAGGAGTACGAGGAGGATTGTTTTAAATTTATTTGAATTCTGCCATACACTAACCGATTAGTCCATCTGAAGAATTTTCTATTGTCAATTTGACTGAGTGACAGCGTAAAACCACATATCAGAGGGATGTCTACACTGAAGTCGAATGTCTCTTATGGGTCGATTTCTGTCTGTATGAAACCAACATCATTATTTTGATGGTTAATGGCCACTAAGATTTACGACTTTATTATCACGAAACAACGGGGTAGCCCTCTCTTATCGCATTATTCCACAGTGACCGACTTCGCCAAGTTTCTTGGCTGATCGACATCGGTACCTTTCAACACCGCGACATGGTAGGCCAGAAGCTGCAACGGAATAGTGAACACGATAGGCGCAATTTCGTTTTCGACTTTGGGAATTTTGATGTACTGCACATTACCGTCATGAGCCGGAACCAGCGTTTCGTCCATGAACACGATCAATTGACCTCCGCGGGCGCTGACTTCCTGCATGTTAGACTTCAATTTTTCGAGTAGGCTGTTGTTCGGTGCGACAGTGATTACCGGCATGTCGGCGTCGATCAGAGCCAAGGGGCCATGCTTTAACTCACCAGCAGGGTAGGCTTCGGCGTGGATGTACGATATTTCTTTCAGTTTCAGCGCGCCTTCCATCGCAATCGGATATTGCGAGCCCCGGCCGAGAAACAGCGCGTGTTCCTTTTCCGCGAATTGTTCGGCAAGTTCCTTGATCTGATCGCCCAGCTCCAGCACTTTTTCGATTTTGCCTGGCAGGCCGAACAATTCCGAAGTAATTTTTTCTTCCAGTGTGTTCGGCAATTGAAAGCGGCGGCCGATCGCGATCACCATCATCATTAGCATCGCCAATTGGGTCGTGAAGGCCTTGGTCGAGGCAACGCCAATTTCGGGACCGGCGCGTGTCATCAACGCCAGATCGGATTCCCTAACCAAAGAACTTTCCGGTGCGTTGCAGATCACTACCGAATATTTGGCGCCCTGCGTCTTCGCTTCCTGCAGCGCGGCGAGCGTATCGGCTGTCTCGCCCGATTGCGAGATTGTGATGATCAGCGTGTCCGGGGTCAGCACCGGACGCCGGTAACGGAACTCGCTGGCAACCTCTATGTCGCAAGGCACGCGCGCCAGTCTTTCGAACCAGTAGCGCGCGACCAATCCGGCGTGATAGCTGGTGCCGCAGGCCAGAATTTGTACCGATTTAACCTGATCGAAAATTTCGCTGGCGTTATGCCCGAATGAATTTTCCTGCAGGCGGTGATTCACGAAATGTCCTTCCAGCGTTTGCATAATCGCGAGAGGCTGTTCGTAAATTTCCTTCAGCATGTAATGGCGATAGTTGCCTTTATCGACAGCATCGGCCTTCAGCTGGCTTTCCTTGACCGGCCTCTCGACGATGTTGTCTTCGGCATCGTAGATGACCAATCGGTCGATTTGCAGAGCAGCAATATCGCCGTCTTCGAGAAAGATGAACCGCTGGGTAACCGGCAACAAGGCCGCCACATCCGAGGCAATGAAATATTCGCCGATGCCGATACCGATCACCAACGGGCTACCTTTCCGGCAAGCGACCAAGAGATTCGGATTGACTGTGCTGATGATGCCGAGCGCGTAGGCGCCCTCGAGTTTTTTGACCGTTTGCTTGACCGCATTCAACAAATCGTCCGACGTCGCAAGCGCGCGATCGATCTCATGCACAATCACTTCGGTGTCGGTTTCGGAGGTAAATTCGTAGCCGCACTGCTTTTGTTCGATGCGCAAATTTTCGTGGTTTTCGATGATGCCGTTGTGAACTACCGCGACCCTGTTACGGCTGACATGCGGATGCGCGTTCGCGGTGCTCGGTTTGCCGTGCGTCGCCCAACGCGTATGCGCGATGCCGATCGAGCCGAACATTGGATCGGCTTGGATCGATTCTTCCAGGCCTTTGACCTTTCCGACCTCGCGTTTCCGCCGGATGCTGCGGTCTTCGATCACTGCGAGTCCGGCCGAATCATAGCCGCGGTATTCGAGCCGCCGTAACCCTTCGAGTAAGATCGGAACCACGTTCCGCTCTGCAATTCCACCTACGATGCCGCACATATCAATTTTCCTTTTTTACGGGCCGTTGCCAACCGGATACTGAAATCTGTTTCGCCCTGGACAATGTCAGCTGATTTTCAGGACTGTCACGGGTAATTGTTGAACCGGCGCCGATCGTTGCATTATTGCCGATCGTGACCGGCGCGATCAATTGCGTATCGGAACCGATGAAGGCGCCGTCGCCGATCACGGTTTTGAATTTGTTCACGCCATCGTAATTGCAAGTGATCGTGCCGGCGCCGATATTGACTTTACTACCGACCGTGCTGTCGCCGATATAGCTCAGGTGATTGATTTTGGAACCGTCGGCGACTGTGGATTTTTTGATCTCGACAAAGTTGCCGATATGCACATTTTCCGCCAGGATCGTTTCAGGGCGCAGTCGCGCAAAAGGTCCAATCCGACTGCCCTGGCCTATCACCGCATTCTCGATCACACAGTTCGGCAAAATTTCGACATTGTCTTCGATTACCGAGTCTTTGATCCGACAATTCGCGCCGACTCTGACGTTATTGCCGATCCGGTTTCTGCCCTCAAGAATCACATTGATGTCGATTTCAATGTCCTGGCCCAGAGCATCGATAGAGCCCCTGAGGTCGAAGCGCGCCGGGTCATAGAGCGTGACCCCTTGCGTCATCAAAGCTTTGGACTGTTCATTTTGATACACCCGCTCCAGATGGCTCAATTGATTCCGGTCGTTCACGCCGAGCACTTCATCCTCGGTTTCCGGCTGGCTCGTCACGACCGCAACCTGTTCGGAGACAGCCATTTCGATGATGTCGGTCAGATAATATTCACCTTGGGCGTTATGGTTTTTCAGTTTTCCGAGCCATTTTTTCAACTGCGCGCCCTGCACTGCCATGATGCCGGTGTTCACTTCGCGGATTTTCTTCTCAGACTCGGTCGCGTCTTTTTCTTCAACGATCCTGGTCACCCAACCGGCGTCGTTTCGGACAATTCTGCCGTAACCTTTGGGATTGTCAAGCGTGACTGTCAACAAGGCCAGTGAATTTTCGCTGACATTTGCGAGCAATTTTTGCACCGTGGATTGTTTTAGTAATGGGACATCGCCATACAAAATCAATACGGCATCTCCGTCTTTGATCTGGTCGGCAACCTGCTGTACCGCATGGCCGGTACCGAGCTGCTGTTTTTGCTCGAACCATGCGACATCAATGTCTTTCAATGTATCGAGAACGCGTTCGGCGCCATGACCGTAAACGATCAGAATTCGGTTGTTTTCCAGCGAATGACTCATGTCATAAACATGGCGAAGCAGCGGTCTTCCAGCGATTTTGTGTAAGACTTTCGGCAGCTCCGAGCGCATCCGGGTACCTTTGCCGGCGGCGAGAATGATGGTGGTCAGATTCATTGCAATTGTCCTGCGGACATTCGGTTAGATAATCGAATATCGTAAAAAGTTATAAGTTTAGGGCGTAAATTATGGGGCTACTTGAGTCGTTTTGACACCGCTAATTATGGCTAATAAATAGTAGTCATGTTGAAAAATAAAAAAGCCCGATAACGATATTAGCGCTATCGGGCTTTTTTATGTGTTCTCGCAGAAGCGCTTTGCTGGACGGTTAACCGCCGCGCTTTCTGAGCCGCTCCAGAGTGCGAAGCTGCATGATCGCCTGCGCGAGTTGCGCTTGCGCGGTCGCATAGTCGAGTTTTCCGGTCTTGTCGGCGAGCGCTTCCTCGGCTCTGGCTTTGGCCTGCAGTGCCGCCGCTTCGTCGATATCCTTGGCGCGGATCGCCGTATCGGCCAGGACCGTGACCAGATGCGGTTGCACTTCCAGAATGCCGCCCGAAATATAGTACGGAAGGCTTTCCTTGTCGTTGATCTTGACTCTGACCTCGCCGGGATTCAGCCTGGTGATCATCGGCGCGTGCCGCGGCGCGATGCCGACCTCGCCCATTTCGGCCGGTGCAAACACCATTTCGGCGGTACCGGAGAAGATTTCCTTTTCGGCGCTGACGATATCTACGTGTACGGTCATGACCATGATATTTCCTGTAAAAAATTAAGCTTTCAGGCTTTTCGCTTTTTCGAGCGCTTCGTCGATCGTGCCGACCATGTAGAACGCCTGTTCAGGAATCGAGTCGTATTCGCCATCGATGATGCCCTTGAAACCGGCGATGGTGTCTTTCAGCGACACGTATTTG
Source organism: Methylomicrobium sp. Wu6 (assembly GCF_035916875.1). Lineage (NCBI taxonomy): Bacteria > Pseudomonadati > Pseudomonadota > Gammaproteobacteria > Methylococcales > Methylococcaceae > Methylomicrobium > Methylomicrobium sp. Wu6. The sequence continues at coordinate 129,436 of NZ_JAXUHN010000085.1, read as the reverse complement.
CCTGGCGATCCGGTGAACACTTCCGCCACAAAGAACGGTTGCGACAGGAAACGCTGAATCTTACGCGCCCGTGCCACAGTCAACTTGTCTTCTTCGGACAACTCGTCCATACCCAGAATCGCGATGATGTCGCGCAATTCCTTGTAGCGTTGCAGGATGCTTTGCACCTTACGCGCCACATAGTAGTGCTCCTGCCCGATCACCAGAGGGTCCAGCTGACGGCTGGTCGAGTCGAGCGGATCAATTGCAGGGTAGATACCCAGCTCGGCGATTTGCCGCGACAATACGACCGTCGCGTCCAAGTGCGCGAAGGTAGTGGCTGGTGACGGGTCGGTCAAGTCGTCCGCAGGCACGTAAACGGCCTGGATCGAGGTGATCGAACCGGTCTTGGTCGAGGTGATCCGTTCCTGCAATACGCCCATTTCTTCCGCCAGGGTCGGCTGATAACCTACCGCGGACGGCATCCGGCCGAGCAACGCCGATACTTCGGTACCGGCCAGGGTGTAACGGTAGATGTTGTCGACAAAGAACAAGACGTCGCGGCCTTCGTCACGGAAATATTCCGCCATCGTCAGACCGGTCAAGGCGACGCGCAGACGGTTTCCCGGCGGCTCGTTCATCTGGCCGTAAACCATTGCTACTTTGGATTGTGTCAGGTCTTCCGCATTAATAACGCCTGCTTCCTGCATTTCGTGGTAGAAATCGTTACCTTCACGAGTCCGCTCGCCCACCCCTGCAAATACCGACAAGCCGGAATGCGCGGTCGCAATGTTATTGATCAATTCCATCATGTTCACGGTCTTGCCGACGCCGGCGCCGCCGAACAAGCCGACCTTGCCGCCTTTCGAGAACGGGCAGATCAGATCGATGACCTTGATGCCGGTTTCCAGCAGTTCGTTTCCAGCCGCTTGATCGGCATAGCTCGGCGCTTCGCGGTGAATACCCCAGGAAGTCTTTTCGCCGATCGGACCTCTTTCGTCGATCGGTTGACCAAGCACGTTCATGATCCGGCCCAGGGTCTCCAGACCGACCGGCACCGAAATTGGCGCTTTGGTATTGGTCACATTCATACCGCGGCTCAAGCCGTCGGTGCTACCCATTGCAATCGTTCTGGCCACGCCGTCGCCCAATTGCTGCTGAACTTCCAACACCAGACCGACGCCTTCGACATTCAGTGCGTCATAAACTTTGGGCAGTTCTTCGCGTGAAAATTCCACGTCGACGACCGCGCCGATAATTTGTACGATTTTACCCGAACTCATTGAGTTTTCCTCTTATTTGTCTCGCTTTTTGGGCTTAAACAGCAGCAGCGCCGCCAACGATTTCTGAAATTTCTTGAGTAATGGCGGCTTGTCTGGCTTTGTTGTAGATCAACTGCAACTCACCGATCAAGTTTCCGGCATTATCCGACGCGCTTTTCATTGCGATCATTCTGGCTGCCTGTTCGCAGGCATTGTTTTCGACCAGCCCCTGATAAACCTTCGACTCGATATACCGGGTCAACAAATGATCCAGTACGTCCTTTGCATCCGGCTCATAGATATAATCCCAATGACCGCTCAGTTTTTCTTCGATTTCATCGGCGACGACCGGCAATAATTTTTCGACGGTCGGGCGCTGCGTCATCGTGTTCACGAATTCATTGCTGACCACATACAACTCATCGATCTTGCCTTCATCGTAGGCATCGAGCAAAATCTTGATGATGCCGATGATGTCATTCAAATGCGGCGCATCACCCAGCTTCGAAATCTGGCCTACCAATTGGACCTTTTTCAGATTGCTGAAAAAAACGGTCGCCTTGGTACCGATCGCGCACACATCGACGCCGACACCCGCCTTGTCCCATTCGGCCAACTGGCTCAGTGTCCTTCTGAACAAGTTCGAATTCAAACCGCCGCAGAGGCCGCGGTCCGAACTGATCACGATCACACCGATGCGTTTAACGTCGCGCTTCACCAGATACGAATGCTTGTACTCGGGATTCGCATGCGCTAGATGTTTGATGATCCGGCCGATCCGTTGCGAGTAGGGACGAGTCGCCTGCATTCTGTCTTTGGTCTTACGCATTTTACTCGCGGCGACCATTTCCATCGCGCGAGTGATCTTTTGAGTATTCTTGATACTCGCGATCTTGGTGCGTATTTCTTTGCCGACTGCCATTGGATGCGCCCTTTACCAGCTATGCGTTTTGACGAAAGTTTCGATCGCCGTCTGCAAGCCTTGTTCAATTTCCCCGTTCCAGTCGCCGGTTGCATTGATTTTGTCCATCAGCGCGGCGTGTTCGGTTTTCATGTACAACTGCAGCGCGGATTCGAAAGCCAATACCTTGTTTACTTCGACCGCATCCAGGAAGCCCTGATTCGCCGCAAACAACGAAACCGCCATTTGTGCGACCGACATCGGTGAATACTGGTTTTGCTTCATCAGTTCGGTAACGCGTTGACCACGTTCGATCTGCTTGCGGGTGCTTTCGTCGAGGTCCGATGCGAACTGCGCGAATGCCGCCAATTCACGGTACTGCGCGAGGTCAAGCCGGATGCCACCGCCGAGCTTCTTGATGATCTTGGTTTGCGCGGCGCCGCCGACCCGGGATACCGAAAGGCCGGCGTTAACCGCAGGACGGATGCCGGAGTTGAACAGGTTGCTTTCCAGGAAGATCTGGCCGTCGGTGATCGAAATCACGTTGGTCGGAACGAACGCGGAAACGTCGCCGCCTTGCGTTTCGATGATCGGCAACGCGGTCAATGAACCGGTCTTGCCTTTGACTTTGCCGCCGGTCAATTTTTCGACTTCATCCGCGTTGATGCGGGAAGCTCTTTCAAGCAAACGCGAGTGCAGATAGAACACGTCGCCTGGATATGCTTCACGTCCTGGCGGACGACGCAGCAACAGCGAAACCTGACGGTAGGCCCAGGCTTGTTTGGTTAAGTCGTCATAAATGATCAGCGCGTCTTCGCCGCGGTCTCTGAAAAATTCGCCCATCGCGCAACCGGTATAAGGCGCGATGAATTGCAGCGCGGCCGATTCGGAAGCCGATGCGGATACGATGATAGTATGTTCCATCGCGCCGTGCTCTTCGAGCTTGCGCACCACGTTCGCGATAGATGAACGTTTTTGGCCGATCGCGACGTAAATACATTTGATGCCGGTGCCTTTCTGGTTGATGATCGCATCAACCGCAATCGCGGTCTTGCCGGTTTGGCGGTCGCCGATGATCAATTCGCGCTGGCCTCGGCCGACAGGAATCATCGCATCGATCGATTTCAGACCCAATTGCACGGGCTGGCTGACCGATTGACGCGCGATAACGCCCGGCGCGATTTTTTCGATAGGGGAGGTCTCCTTCGTTTCGATCGCGCCCTTGCCGTCGATCGGTTTACCGAGCGCGTCCACGACGCGGCCCAATAACGCTTCACCGACCGGTACTTCCAGAATTTTACCGGTGCACTTGACCGTGTCGCCTTCGGAAATATGCTGATACGAACCCAACACCACCGCGCCAACCGAGTCACGCTCAAGGTTCAACGCCATGCCGTAGGTATTGCCCGGGAATTCGAGCATTTCGCCCTGCATTGCTTCGGACAAGCCGTGAATTCTGACGATGCCGTCGGTCACGCTGACTACGGTACCTTCGGTATGCGCTTCAGCGCCGAGATCGAAGCCTTCGATCTTCTTTTTAATTAGATCACTAATTTCAGATGGATTTAATTGCATTTTTTATCACTCTCACTGTAGCGCTTTTTGCATGTGTTGGAGTTGACCTTTAACCGACCCGTCGATCACCTTGTCGCCCGCGCGCACCAGAACGCCGCCGATCAATGATTTATCGACTGTCACGTTCATATTGACTTTCTTGCCTAGCCGTTTTTCCAATTTGGCGGAGAATACCTTCCGGCCTTCCTTGCTAAAATCATAAGCGGCATAGACGTCAACATCGAGGTAGCCTTCATCCTCTGCCTTGTATTCTTCGAAGATCTTCGCGATATGAGGAACCAGATTCAGCCGCCGATTTTGTACCAGCAACTTCAGAAAGTTGGCGCCTTCCGTGTCGATTTGACCTTCGGAAATACTGAGCATCAATTCCGATAAACGTTCGTTGCTGACTTTGGGATTATTAATAAATGCGGACAGGCTGCTGTCACTCAGAATAGACACCAAAAACGCCAATGCCTTTGACCATTTCTCGGACGAACCCGTCTCTTTGGCCCGTTTAAACACAGCCGCTGCATAAGGTCTCGCCAATGTTGCCAATTCGCTCATTCTGCTCGACCTTATAGTTTATCGGAGACTTTGCCGATGATGTCCTGATGCTTGGTTTTATCGATTTCCGCACCGAGAATCTGTTCCGCCGCACTGACCGCCAAAGCCGCCACCTCTTTACGCAGGGCTTCCTTGGTTTGTTCGATCTCCTGTTCGATCTGCGCCTTGGCCGCCTGAATCCGGCGCTCGGCTTCCTTGTTGGCGTTACCTTTGGACTCTTCGACGATCTCGTTCGCGCGCTTCTGCGCCAGCGTCACAATTTCCGAAGAGTGATCCTTCGCTTCCTTGATGATGTTTTTGGCTTTTTTCTCGGCCAGCTTCAAGTCTTCCTGACTTTTATCGGCCGCCGCCAAACCTTCGGAAATTTTCTTCTTGCGTTCTTCCAAAGAATTAAACAAAGGAGGCCAGATATACTTCATGGTAAACCATACCAGAAGCGCAAAGGTGATCATTTGTCCAATCAGAGTAGCATTGATACTCACGATGCGTTCCTCTTGTCGATTTTATGAAATGGTAGGCTCAACTTAGCCCGCAGCGGCGGCTTGCACGGCTGACAGGAACGGATTCGCGAAAGTGAAGAACAAAGCCAGACCGACGCCGATCATCGTTACCGCGTCCAAGAGACCCGCAACAACGAACATTTTAACTTGCAGCATAGGAACCATTTCCGGTTGACGCGCCGCGCCTTCCAGGAATTTGCCGCCCAGCAAGCCGAAACCGATCGCGGTTCCGAGTGCGCCCATGCCCAATACCAGACCCACTGCAATCGCAGTCATACCCTGCACATCAGCGATCAATTTTGCAATTTCCATGATACCTCCAAAGGTAAAAAGTTATAAGAACAGTTAAAGAGAATAAAGACTAATGATCTTCGTGCGCCATGCTCAGGTAGACGATCGTCAATACCATGAAAATGAATGCTTGCAGAGTGATGATCAGAATATGGAAAATCGCCCAAGGCAGACTGAGGATCGGCTGCACATAACAAGGCAGCAGCGCGATCAGGATGAAGATCAATTCGCCCGCATACAGGTTGCCGAATAACCGCAGCGCCAGCGAGATCGGCTTCGCGATTTCCTCAACCAGCTTCAAAAGTAGATTGAACGGCAGCAGCCACGGACCGAAAGGCTGAAACATCAGCTCCTTCGCGAAACCCCAAACGCCTTTGACCTTGATGCTATAGAAAATGATCAGCAAGAACACCGAAATCGACATCGCGAATGTCGCGTTCAAGTCGGTGCTCGGCACGACCCGAAGATATGGAATGCCCATCGCCTGACCGATCAGCGGCAGAATGTCGACAGGGAACAAGTCCATGAAGTTGAACATAAATACCCAACAGAAGATAGTCAGCGCCAACGGCGCGATCAACGCGCTCCTGCCGTGAAAACTGTCCTTGACCTGCTGATCGACAAACTCGATCATCATTTCGACAAAATTCTGCACAGGGCCAGGAATTCCGGCGGTCGCTTTTTCCGCGGCCGACTTGAAAAACCAGATGAACAATGCGCCGAGCAGGGCCGAAAAAAACAGGGTATCCAGATGCAGGGTCCAAAAGCCCTCGCCCGCACTCAACGGAGTCAAATGGTGGATGATATAGCCGGTTGCCCCTTCAGCCGCATGCGCTTCGGTTGCCATCGTTCCTCTCTCGTCAAAAATATCAGCGCATCAATAGCGCAAACCAAAAAACCGACAATGCCGTCAGGTAACCAACGAACAGCGGTAATAAATCTATGTCAGGGATTTGAAAAATCAGGACGAAAAATGCCGCCGTCAGCAACAGCTTACCTACTTCGCCGGTGTAAAATGATACGACGATCTTGCGCGCTTCCTGCCCGGTCGCCTTCTTAATCCTGTACGCAAAAAACAGGTTCGGAAAAAATGCCGCGGCTCCACCCAGAGCTACAGACAAAGCAGCCATTTTTCCGCCAGCGACGGCGAATCCGGCCGTCATCAGTATAATTATCAGAACTTGATAAAGCAGTATCTTGCTGACAGTAGACAATTTTCTATCTACCATTCAGTGCTCCAATCGATTTAGCTGGGAGATTATAACGGCCGAGGCATTTTAAATCAAGGCAGAATACGCGCGCGCTCGCGATAGCTGCTTATCCTCTCACCATGCAGGAAAATCAGCCCGCAACACAGCCTTAAATGTTGCCTACGGTAAGGACCGGAAGCTCCATGCAAAGCTGCATTGCTGTTACCGTAAGATGAATTTTTACTGGAGCGCGCAAGAAATCAGCAAGCCGCCATCATATCCATACTGCAATTTTCCGTGCAATGCACGGATCGATTCATTGTATTTTGTCAATTCAATTTGGTAAGCTGATTTTCGAACATGTGAGTCAATAAGCCGGAAGTCCGCAATACATCAAGTTCGGCTTCAATCTCCGACTGCATCAAGTCAAACTTGGTCAATAAGGTTTCAGTGCGCGAACGCGACGCATCGAGAAGTTCCAATAGACTGCCTTTGCCCAAACGATAGCTGGCTTCCCCCATATTCTTGAGATCCGGCAGTTTTGCAATCACATTCCGCTCAAAATTTGACCGGGTTTCTCGTCTGCGGATCAGCAACTCCACGGCTCGCTCGAGTTCTCCGTGCGTGCGTGCGACCGCCAGGTTATATTGAAGGATCGCCGCATGCTTCTCCGCATTGGCGCGCGCGATGGTTCCTTGCCCGCGATCAAAAATGGGCAGGTCGACTGCAACTCCGGCAAAACTGGTATTCCCGTAAGGCGCATCGGTAAATACCGTTCCCACCTGGACGGATGGCGTCGGCCAGCGTTCGCGCTTGGCGCGCGCCAAATCGGCATTCGCGGCAATCTCCCCCCGCCGAGTGGCCTCAATATCGGGATGTATCTTTTCGGCATCCGCCCAAAGCTTGTCGAGATCGGTCGGCACATTCAGACTGATCAAGTCGCCCTGTGCTTGCGGCTTCCAACCCGACAGACCCAGTAATACGCCCAAATCGGATGCCGTCGCCGACAAATTATTGCGAAACGTCTCACGCCGGGTCTCTACACTTTTTGCCTCGATTTCGATGCGAAGCAAATCGTACTGGCTGGCACTTCCCGCTTGCAGACGCCCGGAAACGATCCCGGAGAGATGTTCTATATACTGCGCTGTCTCATCGAGCACAGCAATACGTTGTCTATCGGCCAGTTGCTTGACAAACAACAGCCATTCTTCATAAATCAAGCCGACGGAATCGGCTGCGATTTCAGCCGCCGTCGCATCCGCTTTTTTTTCCGCCGCTTCAATGCGCTTACCACGCTGGCCGGCAATCAGCACCGGCACCTCCACTATCACCTGCTGCTGAACGTTGCCGTCGTACATCGTGTTACGACGACTCACGAGATCAAAGCGGCCATAGCTTAACCTGGGATTGGGCAATACGCCGGCCGCGACGACTCCGGCATCAGCCGCTTCGATACGCTGCTGTAATGCCGCATAGCGCGGGCTTTTCGCGCGCGTAATGTCCAGCAATTGCTGCATGGTCACCGTTTCGGGCAGGGACTGGGCATCGCCGGCCATGACCCGGCAAGATGCCATCGTGCCGAACATGAGGGCAAGGCCTATTGAGCTCAAGTTAAAATGAATTTTCCAAGCAAATCGTTTCATGTAGACTCCTCCGGCATGTCGTCAGCTTCTTCCGGACTGATCAGACGTTTCGGAGTAATGTAAGCATAGATGACCGGCAATACCAGCATCGCAACAAAGAAGGTAGTGAACATGCCGCCGACGATGACCACGGCAAAGGGTTGCTGGGTTTCGCTGCCGATGCCGGTCGAAACCGCCATTGGCAACAACCCCAGTAAGGCCAGCATCGAAGCCATCAGCACCGGCCGCAGCCGGTCCGCAGCGCCATTGATAATCGCATCGACCAAAGATTGGCCTTCGCGGCGGAGCTCCTCAGTCGCGCTCAGCACCAAAAGCCCCATTAATGACACCTGACCCAGCAGAGCGATAAAACCGATCGCCGCACTGACAGACAGCGGAATACCGGCCGCAAGCAGCAGAAATACACCGCCGGTCATCGCGAACGGCGTACACAGCAGAATCGCAATCGCGCTACGAGCCGACTGCAGGGCACCGTATAGCAAACCGAGCACAATCAACACCGCAATCGGCACTACGACCGCCAGCCGACCCATGGCTCTTTGCTGGTTTTCGAATTCGCCGCCCCAGACCAGAAAACTCCCTTCCTGGAGCGTCACTTTACCGTCAACGGCAACCATCGCATCGTGTACGACCGACCCCAGATCTCGGCCTTCGACATTGAACTTTAACGCCAAAAACCGGCGGTTGGCTTCGCGCTCGATCGAGGTTCTGCCGCGCTCAATGGGCATCGCGGCGACTTCACTCAGTGGAATTCGCGCCCCCGAAGGGGTCGGCAACTTCAGATTGCCGATTTGCTCTTTGTCGCTGCGCTCGCTGCTCGGCAGGATAGCCCGCACCGGCACCGGCCGCTCATTCTGCCAAAGTTCGGTGACAACCTTGCCGGCCAATCCTGTTTCGATCGTGTCCTGCGCCGCATCGATCGTAATGCCTTCACGCGCCAGCGCGGAACGGTCCAGATTGATTTGCAGTTGCGGCACAATGGATTCCCGATATAAGTCCAGGTCGATGACGCCGGGAATCGCCTTCAGCAGGTTTTTGGCCTGTTCAAGCGTCGCGCGCATTTTCTCCAGATCGGCGCCGTATATTTTCAAGACCACTTTGCCGCGCACGCCGCTGACGGCTTCCTCGACGTTATCCTTGATCGGCTGAGAGAAATTGAAGCGCACACCGGGTATAGCGACCAGGGACTCGCGCATCGCATTGACCAACTGCTCCTTGTGTAAACCTTCCCGCCATTGATCGTGCGGCTTCAGATGCACAAAGGTTTCACTCATATTGACGCCTTCGTTGTCGGTGCCGTCCTCGGAACGCCCTTGTTGACTGAGGATGCTTTTAACCTCGGGAAAGCGGAGCAGGCGTTCACGCATATCGAGCAAAATGCCCTGGCCTTTGGCAAGCGAGATGCTGGCCGGCATTTCCACGAACACATGCACGTCGCCTTCGTCCAACTCCGGCAAAAATTCACTGCCAAGTTTGCCGGCCGCCAGCGTTCCAGCCAACAATAACACTGCAGCAGCACCCAGAATCACCGGACGCCGATCGAGAGACCACGCCAGCGCACGACTGTACGCGCTCCGCAACCGTATAAGAAAACCCGGCTCCTCGATCATCGCATGCCGAGGTTGAATCAACGCCGCACAGAGCGCCGGGACCAAAGTCATCGCAAAGATCAAGCCACCACCCAACGCAAAACTGTAGGTTAGCGCCAAAGGCCGAAATATGCGCCCTTCGACCCGCTCCAAGGTAAAAACCGGCAGCAAAGCCGCAATGATGATCAGCATCGCGAAAAAGGTCGGCTTGGCCACGCTAAAGGCGGCGTCGACAATCAACTGCACCATTTCGCGATGATTTTTGGGATGACGGTGGCTGGCCTGATGAATCACGCTCTCGACCAATACCACGGCGCCGTCAAGAATGATGCCGAAGTCGATAGCCCCCATCGAAATCAAATTGGCAGGCATCTCCAACCGGTAAAGACCGATGAAGGCAACCAATAACGATAGCGGTATCACGCAGGCGACGATCAACGAGCCGCGGATGCTGCGCAGGAAAAGCCACACGACGCCGACCACCAGCAAAAATCCATGCAACAGGTTGTCGTAAACGGTATGCAGCGTATTATTGACCAGCTCGGTGCGATCCAGAAACGGCACCAGTTTCATCCCAGCCGGCAGGATGCGAGTATTCAGTTCCTCGATTTTTTCATGCACGCCTTCCAGCACGCGCGAAGGATTTTGCCCGCGGCGCAGCAAAACGATGCCTTCCACCGCTTCTTTCTGAACATCGAGCCCTACCGCGCCTTGGCGCGGGGTATAAGCCTGCACCAAACGGGCCACATCGCCTATCGTCAATGGCGTACCACCTTCGCTCTTCAAGACGATCTTTTTCACATCTTCCGGCGAGTTGAGGTAACCGACGCTGCGAATGACCATTTGTTGATCGCCGTGGCGCAGAAAACCCGCACCCACGTTCCGATTCGCACTGGCGATCGCGCGATTGACTTCATCCAGCGTCAGCCCGAAGGATTCCAGCCGAACCGGATCGATCTCGACATAGATCTCCTTATAATAACCGCCAAAGGTCAATACATCGGCCACACCCTGCACCTGACGCAGCACCCGCGAAACGTTCCATTCCATTTCCGAGCGCAGTTCATAAAGCGAATGGCGGTCGCTGGTCACCACAAATTTGTAGATTTCGCCCAACGGCGTGTAATCGGGCGCCAATACCGGCCTTACCGATTCGGGCAATTCGGCGCCGGTCATTCGCTCCGTAATCAGCGTGCGCGAATGGAAACTGTCGACGTCGTCCTCGAAGGTGATCGTGATCAATGACAAACCGAACAGACTCTGGCTGCGCATCTGCAACATGCCCGGCGAGCCATTGAGCGCCCGCTCCAGCGGCACGGTCACTTGCCTCTCCACCTCTTCGGGAGCATAACCCGGCATCAGGCTGATCACGGTGACCTGTGTATTGGTCACATCCGGGTAAGCTTCGATCGGCGTTTCCAGATAGGCATGAACGCCGAACAGCGCGACGATGGCGGTGATCACGATCGCGGCAACACGACGATGCACACAGGTGTCGATCAATAATCTGAGCACGATCAGCCCCCTACAAAAGCATCGCGGCTTCGCCGTCGATCAGCAACGCGCCGCCGACCACCACCCGTTCGCCGCCGGACAGGCCTTTCAGCACCGGCGTCAGGCCTTCGCGCGCCTGCCCGACCTGAACCGGACGAGCCTCGAAACGTCCGGGCGCGGTTTCGACATAAACTACGGTTTCCCGGCCGTCCTTAATCAAAACAGCCGCCGTAGGCAGCATGATACGGCTAGGCGCGGAGGCTTCGATGGTGACACGCGCATACATTCCCGGCCGTAAAGGTATTTTGGGGTTGTCCGCCTCGATGAACACCGAAGCCCGGCGCAACTCGGTCTGAATGGCGGCGCTTTCACCCACCACATGCCCACGAATGGGATCGGGGAACGACGCCAGCTCGATCACGGCCTTGGCGCCTTTTTCGACTAACAGTAGATCTTTTTCGAAGACGTCGGCAATAATCCAGGCCGCTGAAGGTTCGCCCAAATCGAACAACGGCGAGCCCGGCCCCACCGCGGCGCCGGTCGAAACATGCGCCTTCAGCACCGTACTGTCTATCGGCGCACGCACGACCACCTCGCCGGCGCTACCTTCGCCGAGCAGGCGCAAAAAATCGCGGCTGCGCTCCAATTCGGTGTCCGCTTGTTTAAGCTGGGTTTCCGCTTCCACCCGTTCAATTTCCAAGCCAACCCCGGTACGCTGCATTTCTAGTTGCCTTCTCAAATGATCGTCGGCGCGCGCCAGTTCCGCTTCCGCGCGGGTATAATCGGCGCGCATCTGCGCTGCTTCGCTGCTGACCAATGTCGCCAACGGGGCTCCGGCCTTGATTCTGTCGCCGGCTTGAACATAAACCTTACTCACGCGCCCGGCCACGACCGTACCTGCCGTGGAAATCGCTTGTGCGCGGAAATCCACCCGCGCCGGCGCCGTGATCGCACCGGCAATGACTTCCGGTTGCACTTCACGCACCACGATATAAGGAAGCGATTCGGGACGCAGTGAGACGGTGCGCTTGTCAGAGGCTGATGGCGGCGCTTTCTGCGCGCCTGGAGGAGAAGCCGATTCGTTGTGCCGTTCGCAGCCGATAACGGGCAGCAAAACAAGAGGGGCAATCAATAAGACAATTCGCATGAAGGTTCAATTTGGTAATGCCATGGGCTGGAGTGGTTTTAAGATAGCGTTAATATGCTATCAATTGAACCTTACATAAACCTGTCAGATCATCGCTTAAGCCTTCTCACGTCATCGGAGGCGACCGGAAACACAACCGTGACACGCGTCCCTGTTCCTTGAGGACCACACCCCATTTCGACCTGAGCGTTATGTAATTCCGCGATTTCTTTCACGATCGCGAGCCCCAGCCCGCAACCGTCTCCCGGGCTACCGGGAATCCGGTAAAAGCGCTCGAAAACCTTGTCGGTTTCGCTGGCTTGAATGCCGGGGCCGTTGTCTTCGACGCTCAACAGCACGCGGGGAGATGACCGGACCAGTACGTTGATCTGACCGCCCGCATTGCTGTAACGTATCGCATTATCCAGTAAATTGTTGATAGACTCGCGCAGCAGGGTAGCATCCGCCATCACATCGTGCGGCGCTCCCTGCGCCTCAAAGCCCAATTCAATGTTTCTTTCCAACGCCTTTGGAACCCACTCCATGCAACATTCGTACACCACCCCTTTTAAATCAACCCTTTCAAACTCGGCCATGTGGCTCGCCATGGATTCCGATCGCGCGAGCGTGAGCAACTGCGTGCTCAAATGCGCCACACGGTCGACCGCATTTTTGATCTGCCCCATTGTCAGCTTCATCGCTTCAAGATTGTCAGCCTGAAGCGCACGCTCCGCCTGTATTTTAAGCCCCGCCAAAGGGGTTCGTAATTGATGCGCGGCGTTTTCAATGAAGCGGCGCTGGCTCATCATCGCCGCTCCCAAACTTTGCAGCAAGGCGTTAATGGTGTGCGTCAGCGAATGCACCTCCAACGGCACGTCGTTATCGGGTATAGGGTAGAGATCCCTGGCGGACCTTTGAGAAATGGCGCCGGCAAGCTCCCTCAGAGGCTTGAGACCGCGTTTGACGCCGGTCCAGATATGAAGGCCGGTGATGATAACAAGCAAGAATTGGGGCACGACGACCGCCATTAAAATTTCGACCATCATGCTGCGACGCTTATTCAGGGTTTCCGCGACGGAAATCCGAACGGCTTCCGTACTGTTGGGCGGAATCGTCACCAGCGAGACGATTCTGACTTTTTTGCCTTGAATCTCGGCGTCGGTAAAATAAGGCTTTTGTTGATATGACATCGGCTGTGGAGGGCTGGGGAGCGCCTTGTCGCCGGCCATGAAACCCGACTTAAACGATTCCACTTTAAAAAAAGTTTCGTCAATTTCGTCCCAGCGGAAGACTTGCAAGGCGATGGGCGGCAATTCGAAGGTCACTTTATCTTGCCGCCCCTTCACTTGCTGGACCAGCGAACTTGCCGAATCCAGCAACCAGTAATCATAAGCAGTATTGGCGTAATGGAGAGCCACATAATAGGACACCGCGGCATCCAATAGAACCAGGACTAAGAGAGGAAGCGTCAGGCGCGCAAGCAACTGGATTCTGAGGCTCTTGGGTTTAGCCGCCATCGCCTAATTCCAACAGATAACCCAGTCCGCGGACGGTTCTGATTCTGACGCCGAATGGCTCAAGACGCCTGCGCAGACGATGAATATAGACTTCAATGGCATTGTCCGCCAACTCGTCGCCTCCGACCGTCAATCTCTGGACGATCATATCTTTACTGACCACGCGACCGACTTGCAATATCAATGCTTGCAGGACGCCATACTCCCTTGCCGGCATGAATATCGGCTTATCGTCCACTTTCAACTGTTGACCCAGGGTATCCAGAACCAGTCGTCCGACGACTATCTCATAATTAAACCCGCCGTAGCTTCGTCTAATCAATGCTCGCACCCGAGCTTCCAATTCCCTTAACTCAAAAGGCTTGGCCAGATAGTCGTCGGCACCCGATTCAAGACCGCTGACGCGATCGTTGAGCCCGCCTCTTGCGGTCAGAATCAGCACGGGGACGGTGGATTTACGCGCTCTCAACTGCTTCAAAATATCCTTGCCGTCGCAGTCCGGCAAGCCGAGGTCGAGGATGACCAAATCATACGCCTGGGTGTGTAGGGCCGCATTCGCATAGCGTCCCGTCATCGCCAGGGTTACGGAAAACCCCCAATCGCCGAGGCTGCCAGACAAGCCATCGGCTAATATTTGATCATCCTCGACAAGCAAAGCTCTCATCTAATAGCGAAGGTTGGGATATTTTAAAGGCGGTATATTGATACGATTCATGGAGGCGAAACGATTCGCGGTCGGTACGGACTTGCATCAAAACGATGATTCATAGGCGGTTCCGCCATCCACGCAGAATGATTCACTCACCCCTAGCCGATGCCACCAAAGGCTGGGACAGGCATCAAGGTGAAATCATCCTGCGCACCCGTCGCAAAGCCTAGGAACATGCCGAGCAAACCATACGGGGCGGCTGATAGATTTTTTTGACAGTTGAATCTATGTCTCTTTGTTAGCGAATAACTTGATGCATCGCATAAGGCTTACTTTTTGAGTTACTATCAATGCCAGCCGCCATACTGCTTGGTCGGGTCGCCGCGAAAGCCTGCAGTCGTTTTATTGTCATCGGGCACGGTGCCCATGCTTTCGGCCGCGACGAGCAGGTTGCCGTGCGTATAACCGCCGAGCGCCTTGGCTTTCTTCGCGATCGCGGTCGACAGCGGCGTGATGTCGTATTGGGTCACCGCCGGATGAATCACCGCGGTGATCAGCTGCGCACCGCCAGTCACCGGGTAAAAAGTCAAGATAATCGGCAGGGCGGTCCCGGCAGGCACCTGCACGCGATAATGCTCGCTGCCCTGCAAGGCCGTTTCGGCAATCACCGCGCCTTTTTCGTCGCTAACCTTGACCGTGCCGGCCTTGATCGGCCCCTTGTCATCGGAAACCAGACCTTCCAGCGTGGTCGCCTGTTCGTATTTTTTGACCGCCTGCTGTGGAAATGCGCTTTTCGGAGCGTCTTTTCCGCAGCCGGACGCCAGGAATAATATCAAAAGAGATGCCGCCAGCACACCTCGATTGAGTGAAGATGAATTCGCGCGCATACTTTTTACTCCCTATGGGATTTAGAAAACCGGCTTTGATTTTGTTCCGGCCATTAACACGAATCAGGCGACCGCCAGCATGTTATCGAGCGCCTTTTTCGCCAACGCCGCCTCTTTCGGCGGCACCGTGATCCGGTTGATCACATGGCCCGCGGCCAGATTTTCCATCACCCAGGCCAGATGCTGCGGGTCGGTTCTGAACATCGTCGAGCACATGCACAGCATCGGCGACATGAAATGCACATGCTTGCCCTGCGCCTTGCATTCCTCATTCAGCCGGTTAACCAGATTCAGTTCAGTCGCGACCAGCCAGCGCGTATTCGGTTCGGCCTCGCGCACCGTTTTCAGGATAAATTCGGTCGAGCCGATGTATTCGGATTTCTGGCAGACCTCGAATGCGGCCTCGGGATGCGAAATGACCTTCGTTTCCGGATTGCGCTCCAGAAACTGATCGATCTGCTCCGGCTTGAAGGCCTGATGCACCGAACAATAGCCGTTCCAGAGAATGATCTTGGCGTTCCTGATCTGTTCCTCGGTCAGTCCGCCGCGCGGCTTGTTGAAATCCCAGGCGACCATCTGCTCAAGTGGGATCCCCATCCGGTAGCCGGTATTGCGGCCCAGATGCTGGTCCGGAAAGAACAGCACCTTGCTGCGCCGAGCAAAACTCCATTCGAGAATTTTCTGCGCATTCGATGAAGTACAGACGATGCCTTCATGCTCGCCGCAAAACGCCTTCAGGTCGGCCGCGGAATTGATGTAGGTGACCGGCGTGACTTCGTTTTCGACGTCGATCACCTCGGCCAGCTCCTGCCAGCACTTCTGCACCTTGATCAGATTGGCCATGTCCGCCATCGAACAGCCGGCGGCAAGATCTGGCAGGATCGAAATCTGTTCCGGACGAGACAGAATGTCGGCGACTTCGGCCATGAAATGCACACCGCAAAACACGATGTATTCGGCGTCGGATTCGGCCGCATTGCGGGACAGTTTCAATGAGTCGCCGGTGAAATCGGCATGCTTGAAGACTTCGTCACGCTGATAATGGTGACCCAGAATCACGCAGCGCTTGCCGAGTTTGGCTTTGGCCGCAACGATGCGGGCGTCGCATTCGGCGTCGTCGAGGAGGGCGTATTCTTCTATCGGGAATGGAGTGGTAGACATACTTTCTGGTAAACAATACAAAAACGCTGGAACGCGGATTTCACACACTATCCGCTAAAAAAGCCGCTTGATCAAATCATCGCGGCTCATTGAAAATGCAAACGGATCATTTTGGGCTTATCGTCCGGCTCAAAATGGCAACTTACCGCATCGCGAACCTTTTGATGTAAATCGTTTAAATCATCGGCATCGGTGAATATCGAAACATCCAGTGCGCGAGCGCTAAAGCCGCCTTCCGGCGCGTCTTCGACCAAGAAAATAATCTCGTTCATGCTCATTTTCCTTTTTGTTTAACACCCCAAAGGTAAAAAATAGCCTTATCCTATTCAACTACCAGCGAGTGGTTAATCTTAGGATCTAATCACACCTTTTAAAACACTCTTAAATAAATCGCCCCACGTTAGCCAACCCATGTTTTTGGCTATGGATTCAACCGGTGGAGTGTCTATCCCTGCAAGCGCATCTCTTAGAGGCTTTAAGCTTTTATTCCTGCCGACTTTGTAGTAATTGAACAACCATGCGCTTTTCCATTTATCGTCAAAACCATTTTTAGATGGGGCAAGAGCAACGGATTTGGTTTTTCTTTTCGTCAGTTTGTCCAACGGCGCAATATCCAGGAAAATAAAAAAGAACTCTCGCGTATCCTGCAAAGGCGAATCAAACCCTATTCTGAGTTTTCTTGCAATCTGATCATGAGGCTTTTCTGGAGGCTTTGCCATACTCACAGCGCTATAAAGTTTGGCCTCAATGAAAATCAGCTTACCCGGAAGCTCGATACTTACATCTACTTCAGTAGATTCATTTGAAGAAAGTCCTGTGTATTGTTTGCCGATATGTATTTGAATCTGGTTTTCCTGGAATTGGCCGTCCTTGAATGAAAGGGGGCTTTCGCCCTGATAAGCATCCTCAAATATTTCATCCAGCACCGCAATTTTCTTCTGCGGCGGAAAGCTGGACAAGAGATCGAAACAGGACCACGTCAAAGCGTCTTCGCTGTTGGAATTGGACCTATTCCTCCACTTATGCCGCATCCCGTTATAATCTTGTTTGAGAAAATCCTCCAAATCTTTCTCTCGCCCGGGAACAATGACGTGATTACGCTGATAATCTTGATAGATCACACTTTGCTCCTTTCGGTATTAAAGCCCGCAACTTTTTAATCCGGTTTAGTCAGTTTTTTAATGATTGATTTGGCCAAATAATCATCGATTTCGTTATGTCGCGGCACAGGTTGAGATTGCTGAGTTTCTTCATTGATAAGTGCTTCGCGAGAAGTTCGTTTGCAACCTGTGAATAGCAAATCAATGACTTAGAGAGCTCAAGAAATGCCAATGAACTTGTTGCTATTCACTTATACCAGTCATGATTTCCACCATGTCTTTTCAACTTGCAGCCCATCGCCTCAAGCAGCCTGATCAGGTCCTTTCTTTTCATCAGGCCACTTGCATTTGCTCTACCTTGCGAATATACGGTATTTCATTGCTTTCAAGATCAACCAGCAAATCCTTCAGATTTTCCTGCAACTCCTCTTTGGTTTCTCCCTGAGTGATATAGTCCGGGTAATCATTGATAAACCCAAGAAAAAACTCCTTGCTTTTCCAATAGGTATAACTAATCGTTTTCATCGCCTTCATACCTCACAGTTTTCCCCTACATTCACAGGGCTGCGGCTTCGAAAGGTGGGTTACGGCGCGCGGAACAGCCTGCTGAATCCGATAGGTCTATGAGCGGCGCGCCTCGGCAACCGCTCCATGCGTTGCCCTACCTCCTTTATGCCCCAGAGGGTATGCATCCTTGCAGTCGCAACCCACCCTACGCCTTAAACTTTCTCTTTACCCGCCGGCTTGATCAATTTGATGCCCAATTCGCGCAATTGTTCCTCGGGCACCAAAGCAGGCGCGCTGACCAAAGGACACGCCGCCGATTGCGTTTTCGGGAACGCGATCACGTCGCGGATCGAGGTCGAACCGGTCATCAGCATGACCAGACGATCCAGGCCGAACGCCAGACCTCCGTGCGGCGGCGCGCCGTATTTCAAGGCGTCGAGCAGGAAGCCGAATTTTTCGCGGGCTTCGTCTTCCTTGATGCCGAGAATCTCGAACACGGTCTGCTGCATCGCCGGCCGGTTGATACGGATCGAACCGCCGCCGACTTCGGTGCCGTTCAGCACCAGGTCGTAGGCGCGCGACAAGGCCGCGCCGGGGTTCGCCTGCAATTCTTCGATCGAACAGCTTGGCGCGGTGAACGGGTGATGGATCGCGGTATAGCGGCGGCTTTTTTCGTCCCACGCGAACATCGGAAAGTCGACGACCCAGACCGGCTTCCATTCGCCTTCGATCAGCCCCAGGTCGTGGCCGAGTTTGACGCGTAAGGCCCCTATCGCTTCATTTACGATTGTGGCCTTGTCGGCGCCAAAGAAGATCAGGTCGCCGTTTTGTGCGCCGGTTTTCGCCAGCACGCTGTCCCAGACTTCGGCCGGAGCGAACTTCACGATCGGCGACTGCAAACCGTCAATGCCGGCGGCAAGATCGTTGACCTTGATGTAGGCCAGCCCCTTCGCGCCGTAAATGCCGACAAACTTGGTCAGATCCTCGATGTCCTTGCGACTCAGGTCGCCGCCTTTCGGCAGGCGCATCGCGACGACGCGGCCGTCGGGATCGTTGGCCGGCGCCGAGAACACCTTGAAATCGACGGCTTTCATATCGTCGGCGATATCGACCAGTTCCAGCGGAATACGCAGGTCGGGCCGGTCGATGCCGTATTTCGAAATCGCCTCCTGATAGGTCATGCGCGGAAAATGCGCGCCGAGATTCACGCCGATCACCTTCTGGAACAACTGATGGATCATTTCTTCCATGATCTGCATGATCTCGTTCTCGTCCATGAACGAGGTTTCGATATCGAGTTGGGTGAATTCGGGCTGGCGGTCCGCGCGCAAGTCTTCGTCGCGGAAGCAGCGCACGATCTGATAATAGCGGTCCATGCCCGCGATCATCAGGATCTGTTTGTACAACTGCGGCGATTGCGGCAGCGCGAAAAACGCGTTCTCATGGGTCCGGCTCGGCACGATATAGTCGCGCGCGCCTTCCGGGGTCGCCTTGGTCAGGTACGGGGTTTCGATCTCGAAGAATTCGTGATCGTCCAGGAAATTGCGCAGAACCCGCGCGACATCGCGGCGCACCTTCATCTTTTCCTGCATCGCAAAGCGGCGCAGATCGATGTAGCGGTAGCGCAGGCGCAGTTCCTCGTTGACCTCGATCTCGCTTTCGACCGGGAACGGCGGGGTTTCGGACTCGTTCAACACGATCATCTGGCTAACCAGCACTTCGATTTCGCCGGTGCCCATGTTCGGATTGATCGTGCCTTCGGGGCGTCCGCGCACCGTACCGGCTACTTTCAGCACATATTCGCTGCGCACATGCTCGGCCAGAGAGAAAGACTCACGCACATCCGGATCGAAGACCACCTGCACCAGGCCGGTACGGTCCCGCAAATCGATAAAAATGACCCCGCCGTGGTCACGGCGGCGATGCACCCAACCGCACAATTCAACGGTTTGCCCGGTATGTTGTTTCGTTAATTCCCCGCACTTGTGCGTCCGCATGGTGGTGTGATTCCTGTAAATCCGAAAAAATGATCGATATTAACTGCTTGGCGTGGTTAATTCAAGCCACAGCCTAGTGGCCGCAGCTGCCGCTGCAACTGTGCGGCTTGGAGGACTCGGTACTTTCGCCGGCGACATTTTTCTTCGCGCCGCTCTTGAAGTCGGTTTCGTACCAGCCGCCGCCTTTCAAACGGAAACCGGCCGCCGATATTTTTTTGATCAGATCAGGCTTGCTGCACGCAGGGCACTGCACCAGAGGCTGGTCGCTGAGTTTTTGCAAGGCTTCGTGTTCATGCCCGCAGGATTGACATTGATATTCGTAAATTGGCATGGAAGACTCCGGTAAGAAAATAATGACCGAGATAGGGATGCTTGCGTTTTTTTTCAAGCAGCTACGATAGAATATCGAGTTATTCTACAGAAAACGGCCTTTTAAATGAAGAAATTAACCATCATCCACCCCGACGACTGGCATTTGCATGTCAGAACCGGCGCGATGCTGAAAGCGGTGCTGCCGCATACCGCCCGGCAATTCGCCCGCGCGATCATCATGCCGAACCTGAAGCCGCCGGTCACGACCGTCGAGCAGGCCTTGGCCTACCGCCAGGAAATCTTGCGGGCGATTCCGGAAGGGCTCGATTTTACGCCGCTGATGACCTTGTATCTGACCGGCTCGACGCGTACCGAAGAGATCCGGAAAGCCGCCGAATCCGAGCATGTGCATGCGTTCAAGCTCTATCCTGCCGGAGCCACGACCAACTCGGACTCGGGCGTCGCGAACATCGAAGCCGCCTATCCGTTGTTTCAGGAAATGGAAAAGCAGGACATTCCGCTGTTGATCCATGGCGAAGTGACCGACGAACACTGCGATATTTTCGACCGGGAGCGCGTTTTTCTCGAAACCCAGCTAAGCCGTATCGTCGAGAATTTCCCGGCCCTGCGCATTGTCGTCGAGCATGTGACCACGCGAGAGGCTGTCGATTTCGTGACGGCGCAAGGCCCGAACATCGCCGCGACGATCACCCCTCAACACTTACTGTATAACCGCAATGCGATTCTGGCCGGCGGCATCCGCCCGCATCATTATTGTTTGCCGGTACTCAAGCGCGAAAATCACCGCCTGGCGCTGGTGCAGGCGGCGACCAGCGGCAGTCCGAAATTTTTCCTCGGCACCGACAGCGCGCCGCACCTGACCGAATTGAAGGAAAACGCCTGCGGCTGCGCCGGCTGCTTCAGCGCGCCTATCGCGCTCGAACTTTATGCGGAGGCATTCGAAAAAGCCGATGCGCTGGACAAACTGGAAGGCTTTGCAAGTTTTTACGGCGCCGATTTTTACCGGCTGCCGAGAAATCGGGGCACGATCACGCTCGAAAAGACTAACTGGCAGGTGCCGACGGCTTACGAAGACGTCGATGTCGCGATAACGCCTTTGAAGGCCGGAGAACAATTGATATGGAAAATGGCAGCGGCATCGATCGCTTCAGCCGAAGCCTGATTATCTGATCGCGGCGCATTCAGTCCATCCTGCCCGAAAGCCGGCTGCTCAGGGCGCCAGCCGCCATGATCATCGGCGACAACACCGGACTGAACGGCGGCGAGTAAGCCAGATCGGCATTCTCCAGATCATGACAGGTCAATTTGCCGAGCAAGGCGGTCGCCGCAATATCGATCATCTTGTCCGTCTTGCCGGGACCGATCACTTGCGCGCCAAGCAGGCGGCCATCCCGGCGATCGGCAATCAATTTGATAGTGACCTCCCGTCCGCCCGGATAATAGCGGGCCCGGTCGCCGCGCCTGATCAGCACCGAGACAGGATCGAAACCCTGCGCGCGCGCCGCCTGCTCGGACAATCCGGTCATCGCGACATTCAAATCGAAGACCTTGAAGATCGCGGTGCCGAACACCCCCGGAAAATGCGCATTGCCGCCGGCCGCGTTTTCGCCCGCGACCCGTCCCTGCAGATTGGCGATATCGCCGAACGGCATCCAAACCGGCTGTCCCGCTACCCGGTCGATCGTCTCGGCGCAATCGCCGGCCGCGAAGACTCCCGGAATATTCGTTTCCATCCTTGTGTCGACCGCAATCGCACCAGTCGTACCGAGCATGATGCCGGCGGCTTGCGCAAGTTCGGTATTCGGCCGCACGCCGATCGCGATCACGACCAGGTCGGCCGGAAGGATTTTGCCGGATTCGGTTACAACCGCGATGACGCGGCCGTTTTTACCCTGCAACTTGCTGAGACCATCGCCGAGGATCAATTCGATATTCTGTTCGACCAACTGATCGTGCACCATTTGCGCCATTTCGGGGTCGAATTTCGGCAAAATACGCGGAAACTTTTCGACGATGGTCGTTTCGATATTCAATTCATGAAAGGCCTCGGCAAGCTCCATGCCGATATAGCCCGCTCCGACGATCACCGCTTTTTGCGGCCGCAGCGTATCGAAAACTGATTTGAACCTGGCCAGATCGCCGATTTTTCGCAAGGTCAGCACGCCGTCAAGATCGATGCCTTGCGCCCGAGGCACAATCGGCAATGCGCCGGTGGCCACGATCAGACGGTCGTAAGCGATGCTTTCTTCGCTTTGATCCTGTAGATTGCGCACCATCATCCGCCGGTTTGCCGTATCCAAAGCAACGACGCGATGGCCGGTGTTAACCTGAATGCCGTCTTTGGCGAATTCTTCCGGTCTCCTGATCACCAGTTTATTCTGATCCGTAATCGTACCGCCAATCACATACGGCAACCCGCAGGCCGAATAAGCCACCTCGGCCTCGTCCTGAAAAACGATGACTTCCAGATCGGGGTTGACCCGCTTGGCCTTGGCCGCCGCCTTCGCCCCGGCCGCCACGCCGCCGATGATCACAATGCGCATGTCATTCTCCTTATTCTGTTAAATGACCCTCGGATGCATGTCCAGCCAAACGCCGTTACCCGCAAAAAAGGCCGGTTCGCCGCCGCTGTGCAAAAAGATCATGTTTTCGTATGCAGCAAACAAGCCTGTAGCCGATGCGCTCAGATAGCCGGCCATAGCCTTGCCGGTATAGACCGGATCGAGCAAAAGGCCCTCGGAGCGGGCCAGAAGCTTGATCGCAGCCGCGCCTACAGGACTCGGAATGCCATAGCCGGAACCGATGAAGCCGCCCTGCACCGGCGCATCCACGGCCGAGAAGCCGAATTCGCAGCCCAGCCATGCCGCCGCTTCATTAGCCAGACGTGCTACCTGCACGCTGGCTTCCGCTGGATCGCGGCTGACGCTGTAGCCGATGATTCGCCAATTCAGATTCAGCAATTTCGTTCCGAGCAGCCAACCCGCATAGGTGCCGCCGGAACCGACCGCCATCACGATCGCGTCCGGACTGAGCGCAAGTTCCAGGCATTGACGGTACGCCTCGCACACGGCCAGCACATGGCCCAAAACGCCCATCATGCAGGCGCCGCCGCGCGGGATCGGGTAAGGGCGTCTGCCGCTTCTGCGCATGCGGTCCGCGATGGTTTCGATCGCGGTATCCACGTTCGCCCTGTCGTCGTTTTGTGTGAAATGAACCTGCGCAGCCAGCATCGTGGTGACGCGGTAATTGCCGTCGATGTTCGGCGGCGGCTTACCCCAATATACGGCAATGCAGTCGAGCCCTGCGAATGCCGCCACGAAAGCGGTCGCGCGCACATGATTCGATTGCGGGCCGGCCCCGGTGATCAACATATCGGCTTCACTTCGCAGCGCATCGGCCAGTATCACTTCGAGGCCCCTAATCTTATTGCCGCCGAGCCCGAAGCCGATCAAATCATCGCGCTTGAGCCAAAGTTTTGGACCGGCCTGCGCCCTAGATAACCGGTCGGCGGGCTGCAAAGGGGTCGGATAGACCGCCAGTCTTTGCCGCGGGATTTTCTTTTCGATGTCACAGGCCAGATCGAGACGCCCTGCGGCGGTCATTGGAAGCTTCACGATGACTGCCCCGATAGATCGATTGAAGCGATCACCCGCTCGACCATCTCCGCACAATGGCCGGTACAGGAGCCGAGGTCGAACAGCGCATCGATCTCGGCCGTCGGCAACAGACCGGTAATGGATTGATCCTTGTGTAATGCCTGCCGCAGATGCAGCCCTTGCCGATCAACCCGCAGCGCGATTTCGTATAGCTTTTGATGCGCGCTTTGCTTGCCGATTTTTTTCGCCAGGGCCAGCATCACCTTTTCGCTGTAAATCAGGCCTCGACTGGCGTCGATATTCGCCAACATACGCCGATCGTGCACCTGAAGATCGGTCAATAGCGTCTCCAATAAGGCCAGCGCCTTGCCGGCAGCCAAGGTGGCGTCCGGAATGATCGCCCATTCGCCTTTCCAGGAACGGCCGTCGCGCTCATGACTGTGCACCAGATTTTCGGCCATGTGCGCGGCATGATGCCGAACGACTCTGGACAGCGTACCGAGATGTTCGGAAATCTCCGGATTTCTTTTCTGCGGCATCGTGATACTGCCGACCGCGCCGGGGACAAAACCCTCGCTCAGTTCGCCGATTTCTGGCCTCTGCAACTGCACGATTTCCTGACCGATCCGGTCGCCGGTCGCGCTGATCAAGGCGAGGCTATTCAGCCATTCGGCAAGACGATCGCGGCTGCTGGTCCACGAGATCGCGGGGGACTCAAGACCCAGCCGCTGCAGAACCTCTTGCTGCAATGCCAGCGCCTTCGGACCCAATGAGGACAGACTGCCGACGCCGCCAGCCAATTGCCCGACACAAAGCCTCGGGCCGAGCTCGACAAGACGTCGGCGGTGGCGGTCGACCTCGTCCAGCCAGCAGGCAACTTTGAAGCCGAAGGTGATCGGCAGGCCCGGCTGCCCATGCGTTCTGCCGCACATCGGCGTATCGCGATGCCGGACGGCAAGAGCGCTCAAAATGCGTTCGATCGCGCAGACTTGCTCGATAAAATGGTCACGGACCCTCACCAAGGTCCGCATCGTCTGGGTATCGGTAATATCCTGCACGGTCACGCCATAGCAGAGCCATTCGCCGCCCTGGGAGCCGACCCGCGATTTCAGGGCGTTGATGATGCCGAGCAGCGAGTGGTTCGTCTTCGCGAAGCCTTCACTGGCCTCGCAGAGGAAAGCCTCGTCGATCTCGATATGCGCGTGACATGCCTCGATTTGCCTGGCCGCCTCGACCGGAATCAGACCGAACTCCGCCTGCACGGCCGCCAATACCGACATGATTTCGAGCCAGCCCTTGATTTTATTCTGCTCGGCGAATAGCGCGCGCATTGGTGGCGTGCTCCAGGCCGGGCCGTAAATCGTCGAATCACTGATATGCACCGAATCGATCATGTTGCGGCCAGCGCCTCGGCGAGCATCAGTAGCTCCTTTTCCTTGTCTTCAAGGTAGGCGAGACTCTGCCGGACTTGCTCCCGATAGCCGGTGAATTGCGCCGAACAGTCGTTCAGCATATTTTCCATGCTGCGCATTGAAGTGCCGCCGGCCTCCTGCCGGGATTCGATCGCATGCAGGGGATCGAGCGCTTTTTCGAGTTGCGCGCGGGACAATTCGATGCGCCGTCCAAAGCGCTGTTCGCAGGCGGAGATAATGATGTCGGGAGACAGGGTACGGAGGCCATGCCCCTGAAACTCACTGGCCAGGAATCCGACCAGCTGATGCGCGGCGCGAAAATCGAGACCGCATTCGAGCACCAGCGTTTCTGCAAGATCGGTCGCGAGCGCCCAGCCGGACTCGATAAGGTGCAAGCCCCTGTCGGCTTTGAACGTCAAGTGTTCGAGCAGCTCGGCCATCAGCTCGCTCACTTCCGTCGCCTGCAGGACGGCTTCGGGCAGTTCGCCGTAAATCAGCAAGCGGTTATCAGGCTGGCCGCTCGGCGTTCTGGAACTTGCGGTCACGGTCGCACTAAACCCGATCATCTTGTTCGCGAAGGCCCTGACATGAGTCAAGGCGAATGGGTTTTTTTTCTGAGGCATGATCTTGCTCGCGCGCGCATGGCGGTCGTCAAGCTCGATCAATCCGAACTCCTGCGTGCTGAAAATCTGCAAGTCTTCGGCCAGGCGGCTCAAGGTGACGCTGCCGGTATTGAGTATCGAGACGCAGTTGATGCACACATCGGCCTGCCACATCGCGTCGCGGGCATGCTCGATCACGCCGGCAAAACCGAGAAGCTGGGCCGCTTGCTGCCGGCCTTGCGGAATCAGGGAGCCATTGGTGCTGCCGCAGCCGACCGGGCTGAGGTTCAATTGGCTAAACAGCAGATCGAGCCGTTCGAGGTCCCGGAGCAGAGGATAGGCAAAGCTCAGCAGATAATGTCCAAACGTGGTCGGCTGCGCCGCTTGCAGATAGGTGTAGTCCGGCATGATCGAAAGCCGGTTGGTCATAGCCCGTTCGATCATCACACCGCCCAGTTTGCTTAACGCGAATTGATTGTCCAGCAAGGCCTTGCGCATCACGATCACGAATGCGGTCGTAATCGCTTCGCGGCGGGCGCGACCGGCGCCGAGCCAGCCGGCTGCGGCGCTGCGTTCGCTCAGCCAGGCCTCGCGGTTGGTGTAGATGTCGCCGCGCTCGGGGCATGGTACAAAATCGTCCGGTTTCTTTTGCAGTTCCAGCAATGCAGCCAGCAATGCGCGTCCCTCGGTTTCGGGAATCGATCCCAGCTCGAGAGCAACGAGGGTCTGCGCGATGTCGGTGATGCCCAATGCATCGAACAGATGCAGTTGCTGAGCGAGTTCCTGGGCAAACACCGAATTTACCAATAAATCGGAAGGAGGGGCCTTCAGGCGGGCGCCTATTTCGAGCACTTGTTGCGGGAGTGGTTCCGTCGAATGCCGGGCAGTCATACTGATCTCAACTTTAACAAGAGGAATAACTACGGTTTGTCCTGCTCCACCGCATTCGGATCCCAGAAGCCGGTGCGCACCAGTTTATCGGAGACCCGGTTCAGCGTATCGAAGCGCAGGCCGTTACGCAGCGCCTCGACCGCGAGTATCTGATCCGGGCTGATATTGCCGAGACCGACATTCACGCCGAATTTTTCGATGAAATAGGCCTGCTGCGGCTTTAGCGGCGCCTCCCAGATCAACGCGTCGATTCTGGAACCGAGCAATTCGACGAGCCTTTCGACCTCGAAACCCTCGACATTGCCCGCCTCATCATAAACTCCGACGCCCTGGCCGCACTCCCTGCCTTCGAGAATCACCCAGGCCGCCCCCCACTCCAGGTCCTGCACTATCTCGTCCGCGAGTTGATCGACGGTCGGCTGCCGCTTCGGGTCTTTTTTGCCGACTTCGGTGATCGGGATCAAGCCAGCATTCAGCGCGCACTCGATGATGCGGCGCCGTCTGAAGCGCGGAATCGGCAGGGTGCCGTCCGAAATTTCGACCGCCTGAAAGCCAAGCGCCTGCGCATGCGTCATGTAGCCCCGGCAATGCATCTTCAGCATCGCCACTTCAAGCAGGGTCCCGCCCGGAAAAGTCAGGATATTGTGCTCGGCCAACAGGCGCAATTTTTCCTGCAATCGGGTTTTCTCGACGAATACCGAGGTGCCGAACGCGAACTTCCAATGATCAATATACGCGCCCGACATCTCCAAAATGCTCTGCGTTTCGAAGAGGCCCTTGCCGACATCCATCACCATCGTGCAGCCGGTTTTGCGCGGCTTCGCGCTGCGCGCTTCGCGCACGCCGGCAATGATATGTTCCCAGGCCAGTTCAGCCATCGCCGCCGTCTCCGGTTAATTCACGCAAGGCTCTTTCGAGCATCGGCAAATCGGTGCCCCAGGGCACGATCATCCGGGTGCCGTCCCGTTCAATATCATATTCGAGCAGGCAGCATTTCAGCAGCGTCAGGCGATCATCGGGGGCGGTCAGTTTGCGCGGGCACATCTCGACGCGCGGCGGTTCGTCGCCGTAATAATGCCGGTGAAATTGCAGGCTCCGTTCGCAGCCGAGCAAGGTCCAGTTTGCGCGTTGTGTCGGCCGCTCGTCCAAAAAATAGACCGGCGCGCCGAGTTCCTGCAGACCGCCCGAGCGGCAGGGGACCAGATAGGCTTCCGGGCTTACGGTAGCAGCCAAATCGCGCAAGTCGATCGTGACCGGCTCCAATATTATCGGAGGCAAATCGGCATAGCCCAGCACCTGTTCAACCATGTGTAATAACTTCGGTGGATGGGGCGGTACCACTTCAACCACGCGCAGGCGCAGCGGGTTCGGCCGATGAATGATGTTGACATGATCGAACGTGCCGACCACTATCGCGGTTTGCTTGGGGGTGACCCCGTGCTTTATCGCGGTAAGGGCAAGCGCCGAGCGGTTGGCGGGATCGGTATCGGGATCTTCGATCAAAATACAATCGGCGGGTAGGCCGAGTATTTCAACCTTCTCTGCCATTGTAAACAGGCTATCCGATCCCAAACGCTGCACCGCCGCGACCGCATAGTCACGGCTCGGGCCATGCAGAACCACAATATCGGTTCGGCGGTATACTTCCCGACTCATTAAATAACGCTCGATGGCCTCCGCCGTCATCGGGCCTTCATACGGCTGAAAACTGACGCAGCGGTAAGGCAACGGCACGAAGTTTTCCCGCTGTCTTAATTGACCGACTTCGAGGATACCGCCGTTCGTGTTTGCCATCCGCCTGCTCCTACAACTCGAACTCGCGGGTCCGATCATCATGGCTGAGTTCCCGGCGGTGAATCCGCATCGGGTCCAGACGGCGGATCAGCTCAATGATGCCCGGCTCGGGCAAACGCGCGCACGCCAGATCAGCGGCGACCGGAAAATCAAAACCGGTGTTCTCGGCGACAAGCTCCACCGTGGTATCGGGATAAACCGCATTCAGCCTGGCATGACCGGTTGCGTCGAAATCGAAAATACCGAGATCGGTCACGATCCAATCCGGTCCCTTGCCCCGGTACGGCAGTTCGGAACGTGGCCTGCCGTCGACGCTGCGGTGACCGACGCTGGTCACGAAATCGCAGCGATCGACCAGCCGGAAGCGGCGCCGTCCTTGTTGATCCGGGGGCGCGCGATGCGCCGCGGTCCAGATCGTGATATGGCCCGCATCGCAGGACAGGTTGCAGCCGCCGCCACCGCCCGGCAGCTTCAGTTTCAGATGGCCGGCATCGCCAAGCCGGGTCACATTCAAATTGCCCCACGGGTCGATTTGCAACCCGGATAAAAACATCCGCCCCATCCGCCCGCTTGCGGCCAGATCGAACAGTTCCTCGATATTCAAGTCGCATTCGGCGCCGACGCTCATCACGAAATCGTTCGAGGTTGGCGTCAAAAACAGGGGGCTCGGATTGACCGCATAGGTCGCGCCCGCCACCAGGACCAGATTCGGCGCATGGCTGCGCTTGGCCAGATGCAGCGCGAGTTGTACCAGGGGCGAGCCGAAACCGTGAAACGCCAGGATGCCGTCTTCGATCGTCAATGCGATCTGATAAATCATCAATTCGCCGAGCGTGCAGGTGCGGACTGGCTCATTCATACAAGCTCCTCCACTGCTCGTCGCTCTCGCGCCATGTTGTTAGCCGGTTCAAACGCTCTCGGCCGCCTATCGCCTCCAGATAAACCCGATGATCGGGACATTGACTAACGAACGGTTTCAGATAGTTTTCCCGAAAAACCTCGGCGCCTTGCCTGGCTTGATCGTAGTAATGCTGCGTATGCCGCCTATCATAGGCATAGTTCGGATAACATGAGGTCGGGTGCGCGCCGTATCGAACCTCGCAGACCGCGGTCACGTAAAAATAAGGGATCGTGACGCCTTTTTCAGCAAGGTCTTCATGCTCGAGGATCTCTTCGACCGTCACAATTACTTTGCGGGAGGCCTTCGCGAACAGAATATCGGCCACCGGCGGCCCTTCGATGTGCAGGTTGCCGTGGCGATCCGCGAAATGCGCATGCAGGACCGCAACATCGGGCTGCAATGGCGGCACCAGCACGAGCCTGTCGCCGGTATAAGGACAGATCATCGTTTTGAATTCGGGATGCAGCGCTTCAAAGCCCGTACCCTGCACCGAGCGGATCGGCATGAACGGCAGCCCCGAGATCGCGGCACGCAATTGCTGCACCAGCGTATAACAGCAATTATCCCTGACCTGAACTGCGCCGGATTCACAGGCGCGCCGGTAATTCGGCGCCATGCCGAAATCCTGCTCGAAACCGACATAGGATTCGCCGCTCACGGCCACGACGCCGGCGCCGCACAGCATGTCGATATCGATGCCATGGGCGGAGCCGACCACCGTAAGTCCTCTGCGCCCATGACGGATCAACTCGCGCAAGGCGGCCATCGGTTCGCGCCAGGACAAGCCGCCACCGACCGCAACCACATCGCCGTCCTTCACCTGAGCGACGAGTTCGGACAACGAACAACGCTTGTCGGCCTGCGTGAACATGGGCGGCTCCGGTTAAGCCACTCCAAGTTCCTTGCGGACGATCTTCGCGCCTTCGACCAGCGCGTGCAGTTTGTCCTGGCAGATGTAACGCTGCAACAGGATCAGACCGCAATCGGTCGTGACGCCCAATTGCTCTGCCGGCACCACGGTCAGTAGCTGCAGAATCTTCGCGGCAACCTGCTCGGCCGTTTCGCAGACGGTGCTTTTGACATCGATCACGCCGGCCCAGAACATCATGTTTTTCGGAATCGGATGTTTCTTCAGGAGGTCCAGGCCTGAATTCTCGAACGGCAGACGGCCGATGCCCTCGATATTGAAGACGTCGATGTTGGCCTGGTAGGATTTCGGCACAACCGACGAGGTCGGATTCGGTTTTTTGGCGTTTTGCGCACGCAGGGTCAAGTCGAAAACCTCGCCCGCCGATGCAGTTTCATCCGGGTAATAGGCCGGCGTCCCGCCCCAGTTGCCCCAGCAGATATGGCAGACGATTTTCGCGTTTTTGACGCCGGCCACCGCGCGATTGAATGCTTCTATCGCCCAGTCTTCGTAGAAATAAGGCCAAGTGAATTCGTCGAGTTGAATATAATCGACACCCAGTGTATCGACCTCCAGAATATCTTCGTTGATCGCCTTCGCAATGTCCATCGCGCGGTCTCGACTGTTCGAGTAATGAAGATCGTTCGTACACTGCGCCAGCACCTGCACACCGGTGTATTGCACCTTGACCGGCTTGTCGGTCGCCCGCTTCAACGCCCTCGCCTGTTCGACCATGATCTGGCCGCGGCGTTTGATTTCCTGGGTCACGGTCGCCGAATGCAGTCGGCTGTAAATCGGAAAGCCCAAATGCTTGCCCGACAGATCGTAGCCGAGCCGATCAAAGTAGTAATACAGCGCCTGATCGGCATAGTTGTCGCCGTGCAGCCTGCCGTCCGCGATGATGTCCAACCCTGCCTTCAGTTGATCGGTCACCAGCGCGGCGGTCGCATCCTCGAGCGCTTCCCGGACCAGCGCATCAGGCGGCTGCCTATCGCCCTTGAAATGCCTCGCAAACGCCGCGTCCCACCATCTCGGATTCGGATAGTTGCCGACCATGCTGGTTGGAATCAATACTTTATTCTTATTCATAGCTTGCTCCCAATGTTCTGAATGACATTCGATCGCTCACCGCGTGAATCCAGTAAAAAATTCCTCTGTTCAATCCGATTGCGCGTCCAGAGATCGTCAGTCGAAAGTATCACAGTTATATTTTGACCCATATAGGTATAAATACCTATGCAGACTTGCCACTCACCTCACTCAATGGCCTCCGCAGCAAGGGCAGCCCTTGCCGTGAGGCTTTTCGAGCGGATGAAAATCGCTCGGCCGCTCGCCTATCGGTTCGGCCGCGCGGCTCCCGCATTCCGAACAGACCCAAATCCCCGGAACTTTGGCGCCGTTCAGCACCAGACTTTGAAACTGGTGTCCGCAATCGGGACACTTGAGCAGATAAACGGGCATCCCCCCTCCTGAATCAATATACTCCGGCTAAAAGACACAAAGCAGGGCGCATGTCTCCCCTCTACCGGCATACACCCAACGTCGCGCGGCCGGGTTAGCGCGAATACTTCAGCCAATGACTCTGAAACAATGTCTCTTCATCGAATGTTCTCGGCGCAATCGGCCGCGACACCCAAGTCAAATTGATCATATGCCGGGCATTCACATTTTCGGTTGTGATGTTACCGCCCCAAGTGCCGCAGCTTAGACTCAGCGTATAGGGCAAGCCGTTACGCGGACTGCCCGCTCCTTCGTTCAGATTTTGATTGACCATGACACGGGCGGTCCTGGTTCGCATCGCCAACTCCATCACATGCGCCTCATTCGCGGTATGGATGCCGCAGGTATGACCCTGTCCTTGGTAAGCCGTGATCGCATTGACTTCGGCAATCGCATTGTCGATGCCGTCCCGGTAACGATACAAGGCCAGCACCGGCGACAGTTTTTCGCCCGAAAACGGATAATCCGATCCCGCGCCGTGCTCTTCGACGATCAGAAAGGTACAATTATCGGGTACCTCAATACCCGCCAGCCCGGCAATATGCCGCGCCGATTTCGCGATCACCAGGGCGCTCGGAAGATGGACCGCAGGTTCCGGCCACATCAGCGCCTGCAATTTGGACTTTTCCGCGTCCGTACAAAGATGGCCGCCGGCCTGCTGCAACTTGCCGAGCAATGCCTGATAAATCGACTCCTGCGCAACGACCGCATTATCGGCCAGACAACTGGTCGCATGATCATGGCGCTTGGCGGCCGCAATCATGGCCGCCGCATCGTCGAGATCGGCGGTTTCATCGACCACATGCACGGCATTGCCGACACCGACGCCATAGGCCGGCGTTCCGGAACTGTAGGCCGCCTTGACCATCGCCGCGCCGCCGGTCGCCACGATCAGATCGGCCAACTGCATCAAGCGCTGGGTTTTCGCAAGAGAGGAATTTTCGATCACCTGCACCAGGTCGGCCGGCGCGCCGACCTGAACACAAGCGGCGCGCATCAGTCGCACACTCAATTCGGTAGTTTTCTGTGTTCTCGGATGCGCGGCCACGATGATTGCATTGCGTCCCTTCAAGGCCAGGAGTGTTTTCAAGGGAGGCGTCGCGTCAGGCCCGGTCGTCGGTATCAGCGCCGCGACCACACCAACCGGTTTGGCGATTTTGACAAGGCCTTTTTCGGGAATTTCCTCGACCACGCCGACCGTTCTGACCGTCAGAATGTCCGCCAAAGTACCCATGCAACGGTTGCGAATCTTGGTAACCTTGTCGTTGTAATTGCCGAATCCGCCCTCATCGACCGCCAGTTTCGCCAGTTGCTCCGCATGATCCTGGCGCACAACGGCCCAGCAAACCGCCTTGACCAAATCATCGGCCTGCTCTTGCGAATAGTCTTCTATGCCTTGCTGCGCTTTCCGAGCGCGACCGATATAGCCGGCAATCTCATCCGTATCGTGCTCTGTCGTACTCGCCATGGATGCACCTCCTAACTACGGCCTCAAAGGGACGAGAAAAGATGGCGAACATAGATTCGTCATTTGCCGACTCTATCACTCTGCATAACTATGTACAATCTAAATTTTTGCACTGTTGTCATGAAAACCGAATGAATGAGTATCGCGACAAAGGAGAAGCTGCGGCTACTCGAGGAACGTATATTAGCAGGGAATGATTATGTCGAATTGCGGATCAAATCGGCCGCTTTTTCGGCAATCATGATCACCGGCGCATTGGTGTTGCCGCTAACGATGGTCGGCATCACCGAAGCGTCAACGATGCGCAAACCGTCGATGCCGTTCACGCACAATGCGGGATCGACGACCGCCAATGCATCCGCGCCCATCCGGCAAGTGCTAGTCGGATGCCATGTAGTTGACGCGGTCCGTTTCACAAATGCCGCCAAGCCCTCATCGTCCCGAATGTCGATACCTGGCGACAACTCAGCGCCGCGAATATCGTCGAAGGCGCTGCCGTAAAGAATGCTCAGATTCCAGCGCACACCCGCAACCAAACAGCGCAGATCATCCGTGTCGCTAAAATAACAGGGATCGATACGCGGCCGATCCAACGGATCGGCGGAAGCCAAGGCAACCTGCCCCCTGCTGCGCGGCCTGTTCACATAGGCGGTCAGCGCGATGCCGTGACGCGTGGGCGTGCCCGCTTCGGGATACTCGGGCGTCAAATTGCCGAACAAAAACAATTGCAAATCGGGATAATCGACATCCGGCCGACTTTTGACAAAGCAGCCGGCTTCGAGAAAATTCGAAGCCAACGGCCCGGTTTTTTCGCGGTCGTATTGCTGCTGCGCCAAGGCTTTCTCGCCCCCGGGCAGCGGCGCGAAGGTCAACGGCTGGCTCAGTTCGCAGCGTACCCTGGCATGAATATGATCCTGTAGATTTTTGCCGACCTCCGGCGCATCATGCAGTACCTTGATGCCCAACGTTTCCAGTTCCGAAGCCGGACCAATCCCTGACAACATCAAGAGATGCGGCGAACGCAAGGCGCCGGTAGCGACAATGATTTCGGCACTGGAATAGGCCTGCTCGATCACGCCATTATGCAAATATTGCACGCCGATTGCGTGCCGGCCATTGAACAACAGCTTGGTGGCGCGCGCATGGCTGAGCACAGTCAGATTCTGACGTGAACGGAACGGATGCAAATAGGCCTTTGCCGCGCTACAGCGTTCGCCTTTGTCGATCGTACGCTGCAAGGGACCGCAGCCGTCCTGGCTTTCGCCGTTAAAATCAGGATTAAATGAAATGCCGGCTTCCTGCGCGGCGGCGAGGTATCGCTCGGTAATCGGGTTTAAGCGGGAATGGCTGGAAACGCGCAGAGGGCCTGACGCGCCATGGTAACGATCCTGAAACATTGCGTTTGTTTCGGATTTAATGAAATAGGGCAATACCTCGTCGTAGCTCCAGCCGCTATTGCCGAGGCGGGCCCAATGATCGTAATCGTTGCGGTTGCCGCGAATATAGATCATGTAATTGATCGAGCTCGAACCGCCGAACGCCTTGCCTTGCGGCAAAAAAATACGCCGGTTTTGCATAGCCGGCTGCGGCTGAGTTCTATCGCCCCAATCGTAGGGGCTGTCCTGCAACTCGGCGAAACGCGCCGGTGTTTGGATTATCGCCGCCGTATCCTCGCCTCCGGCTTCGAGCAGCAGCACACGGCAACCCGGCTCTTCGCTGAGCCGGGCTGCAAGCACACAGCCGGCCGAGCCCGCGCCAATGATAATGTAATCCACGATCGGTCTGGGCATAATTGCTCGCCTCGCATAAAGATCACCCGGCCAATGCATTTTTCAATCACAGGTACGTAAGCCTGCATCCAAAAGGGCGACCTCCCTCCTCTCGGGAGGATAGCGAAAAAAGACGACTCTTGCGCAATCGCGAAAGCCGCCCGAGAAATAGCGATTATCCTAAAGATTAAAGCCCTTTATTAATAAGGTCTGACCGGAGGGGCCAACTCCTTATCCAGTTCCTCGTCTATATTAAAATTATATTCTTCATGTTTCTTATCTTCCGGAATCTTTCCGTCATGGACCAGATATTCACGCTGCTGCAAATACGCATTCTTGAAAAAATCGTAGCGATCCACCGCCGCCTCCGTTGCGATTTTTTCGGCACTCAGATTGTCGGCGCGCGCATCGATCGCATTGGTCGCAAAGAGCCCGCCGGAAATAGCGGTAGAAACACCGGAAGACACTCCTAAGCCGACATAACTGATCGGGTTCATCGCCGCATCGCCGATCAAGCCGCCCACCCCGCGCGGTGAACTGGGCCCGAACAGCGGCAACACCAGATAGGGGCCGGACGGCAACCCCCAATAACCCAAGGTCTGGTCGAAATCTTCATCATGTTTCTGCAAGTCGATCATCGAAGCGACATCGACGAAGCCCGCCACACCGGCAGTCGTGTTAACCAGAAAACGCGCGCCGTCCTGGCCGCTCTGCATCAGTTTTCCTTGCAGCAAATCATTGACCGTCACGCCAATATCATCGATATTGCTAAAAAAGTTGGTAATACCACGATCGACGAACGATGGCGTGATCCATTGATAACCTTTCGCGACCGGTTTCATGACATAGTCATCAAGGTTATCATTAAAGTTCTGCACCCCCCGATTCCAACCTTCGTACGGATCCCGAGCATCTTTTGACGTCGTCGCGCAAGCGGTCGCCAGCGTCGCCAAACCGAATACAACGCCTTTCATTATTATTTTAAACTTTTGCATTTCATTCACTCTTGATTTCGCTAAGGTTCCAATACCGCAAAACTACGCGTAACATATCACAAATGTAACAACTCTTCGAGTCTCTTCATCGCGACTTCTTATCAACAAACTTATTCTGCCCCCTTATAATTCAACCTTAAATGGAAACGCACGCAATCCCTATCGATCGACGCTTTAGAGGCTACCTGCCGGTAATTATAGACATAGAAACGTCCGGCTTTAACCCCAAGAAAAATGCCTTATTAGAAATTGCGGCAGTGCTCGTAGAATTCAATGCCGATGGCAATCTGGAAATCACCGAACGCTATTCGACGCATGTGATTCCGTTCAAAAATGCCGAGCTCGACGAATCCGCACTCAAATTCAACGGCATCGATCCGTACCATCCGTTTCGGATGGCGATCGACGAAGACGAAGCGCTGCATATGATTTTCAAACCGATCCGCCATGCGGTCAAACGCAACCTGTGTACCCGCGCAATTCTGGTCGGCCATAACCCGGCCTTCGATTTGAATTTTTTGAATGCGGCGATTCAGCGCACGCAAAACAAGCGCAGCCCGTTTCACCCGTTCAGCAGTTTCGACACGGCTACGCTGGGAGGGCTCGCATACCAGGAAACTGTATTAGCTAAAGTTGCCAAGGCCGCCGGCCTCGAGTGGGACAATGAGAAAGCACACTCGGCGCTTTACGATGCGGAAATGACCGCAACGTTATTCTGCAAGATCGTGAACCGCTGGAAACAAATGGAAGCCTTCATAGGCGAAACATAATTCGGATCATTGACGCTAACTTTTAAAAGTCCGTATGATGGGACACCGCCGATAGCCCGTATGCCACCATGGGACAAGAAATCACTCTGACCGAATTTGAAGCAGTCGACTTTATCGCCTTCCGTCAGAAGCTCGCCCAGGAAACGGCTCTGCTCAAACAGATGATTGACCGGAAATCCTGTTCGAATCGGCAACCTGTCGCCGGCTTCGAGATCGAGGCCTGGCTGGTCGATGCGGCGATGCGTCCGGCGCCTGTCAATCAGCAGTATCTGGCGACACTGAACGATCCACTGGCCAGCGCCGAACTCGCCAAGTTTAATTTCGAGCTGAATTGCGAGCCGGCGCCATTGACCGACAATGTGTTCAGCCTCCTGCATGCCCAATTGGAGCGCATTTGGCAAAACGCCGGCCGACATGCCGAAAGCATGAACCATAGCGCGGTAATGATCGGCATTTTGCCAACGCTTGCGCAAAGCGATCTGCATCTCGGCAACATGTCCGACATGCACCGCTACAAGGCATTGAATGAGCAAATCCTACAGGCGCGCGGGAAGCCGATTCATATCGACATCAGCGGCACGGAGCATCTGAAAATCGAGCATCACGACGTGATGCTGGAATCGGCGACTACGTCGTTTCAGACGCACATTCAGTTGCCGTTGGACCTTGCACATCATTTTTATAATGCGTCGATCATCGCTTCCGCGGCGGTTGTCGCAATCAGTGCCAATTCGCCGTTTTTGTTCGGCAGGGAACTCTGGCATGAAACCCGGATTCCGCTGTTCGAGCAGGCTGTCGAAACGGGCGGTTACGCAGGCGCGGCACGAGGTCCGCTGCACCGGGTCAGCTTCGGCTCGGGCTATCTGCGGCATTCGGTGATCGAATGTTTTGAAGAAAATCTAGCGCATTTTCCAGTCTTGCTGCCGGTCACTCAGGATACCGACGCCGCATCGTTTACGCATTTGCGTCTGCACAACGGCACGATCTGGCGCTGGAACAGGCCGTTGGTCGGATTCGACGCGGACGGCACGCCGCATCTCCGCATTGAACATCGGACGCCCGCCTCCGGTCCGACACCGCTCGATGCGATCGCGAATGCGGCGTTTTATTTCGGTCTCACACAAAACATTTGCGAGCAGATATGCAACCAAGGGCTGCCACTCACTTTTCCGGAAGCGAAGGACAATTTTTATCTGGCCGCCCGTCACGGGCTCGATGGCACGATAGTCTGGTTTGACGGCGCGCGGCATAGAATGGACCATCTCTTACGGACGGAGCTGTTACCGCGGGCGTTCGAGGGTTTAAAACCATTCGGCGTCAGTGCTTCCGACATTGGCGATTATTTAGACATCATCCGCCAGCGCCTCGCGAACAAACAGAACGGCAGCGACTGGCAGCGGCGCTATGCAAAAGAGCATCAACGGGATTTTGTGGAAATGACCCGAACTTACCTAAAAAACCAGAGCAGCGGCAAACCGGTCGGCGAATGGCAATGACGAATCAACTTTTTCATCAATTGAATGCCGTGCCGGCCGGATTGTTGGAAACCGATCCGATCCATCTGCGAACCCTCTTGCCGAAACCCACGCTGATACATTTGCAGGGCAAGCTGGCGGAGCCGTTGTTCATCTCGGTATTGCTGCACGGCAATGAACCGACCGGTTTTCTGGC
Source organism: Methylomicrobium sp. Wu6 (assembly GCF_035916875.1). Lineage (NCBI taxonomy): Bacteria > Pseudomonadati > Pseudomonadota > Gammaproteobacteria > Methylococcales > Methylococcaceae > Methylomicrobium > Methylomicrobium sp. Wu6. Next base: position 90,913 of record NZ_JAXUHN010000085.1, on the reverse strand, counting down.
GCTGCAGCGGCTGCTCATCAAATACAGGCACCGCGAATTACCAAGGTCGCTGGCATTGTTTTTCGGCAATGTTGATGCGGCCGCGCAAAATGTCAGGCGGCTGGAGCATCAGCCCGATTACAACCGGATCTGGCCGGGCACCGAATTGCCTGCCTCCGCGGAAACCGCAATGGCCGCAGACGTCTTAGCCGTGATGCGGTCACACCGGGTCTTTGCGAGCATCGACGTGCACAACAACACCGGCCTCAACCCGCATTATGCTTGCATCAACCGTCTCGATAACGGCTTTATGCAACTGGCCGCATTATTTGGCCGTTTGGTCGTTTATTTCAGGCGCCCGACAGGCGTGCAATCCGCCGCATTCGCCGAATTATGCCCGTCGGTGACTCTCGAGTGTGGACGCCCCGGTCAACAGCACGGCGTAGATCATGCGTTTGAATTTCTGGACAGTTGCCTGCACCTGTCCGCACTGCCGGAACAGCCGATGCATGCCCGCGACATCGACCTGTTTCATACGGTCGCGCAGGTCAAGGTCTCCGACGCCGTTTCGTTCAGCTTTACGCGTAGCGATTGCGATTTACTATTGAACGACGATCTGGAGCGGATGAATTTTACCGAGATTGCGCCGGGCACGATTTTTGGCCAAGCACGCCATGCCAGGATGTCGCCCTTGCTTGCGCAAGATGAACAGGGAAATAACGTGACCGATCAGTTTTTTAACTTGAACAACGGCAATTTGCAAATCACCCGGCGGACCATGCCTTCGATGCTGACATTGGACGAACGCGTAATCCAGCAGGATTGCCTATGCTATTTAATGGAACGCCTCTCGCTTCCCATACATCAGGAATCCCAATCCGCATGAATCCAGCCTTTACATTGCATCCCCGCTTGTCGGAAGACTGTATCACGCTCGGCCGTTTCGGCTTATGCCGACTCCTGCTGATGAACGACAGCCATTATCCCTGGTTTATTTTGGTGCCGGAAAAATCCGATCTGACCGAAATATATCAACTCAGCAAGCTCGATCGGATGAGGATAACGGAGGAGTCGAGTTTTCTCACTGAAAATCTCGCGGACCTGTACCGGGCAGACAAAATGAATATCGCCGCGATCGGCAACCTGGTGCCGCAGCTTCATATTCACCATATCGTCAGATACAAAAACGATGCGGCATGGCCCGCGCCTGTCTGGGGAAGATTTGACCGCACACCCTATACGGAAGACCGGATCGCAGCCATTACCGATCAAATGCATTACCGCTTCAAGGATTTTTTGATAAAAGTTTAGGGTTTAATCAGGAAGGCAGCCCAGACCAACCAGCACATGCAGGTTGGTCCGAGGACAAAAAACAAGTTTAATTACTTGCCTATTTTCAGCGCCAGGAATACCGGATTGCCGCGGCGTTGAACCAACAAAGCAATCGATTTCCCTTCCGGTAGATTTTTGACAACCTTAGAAAAATCGGCGACATTTTTGATCACGCTGCTCTGAATGCGCAGGATCACATCGCCCGGTTGAATACCGGCATCTTTCGCAGGTCCCTTGCCGACACTTTTCACGAGCACGCCATTCTTCGCGATTTCAAGCGCTTCCCGTTGCTCGGAGGTCAATTCGGTCACCGAGATGCCGAGTTTATTGTCGGGTTTTGCTTCGCCTTTGCCGCCGACATCCGCCAATTTCTCTTCCTGCTCAGGCAAGAGTCCAATCCGGATCGACACGGTCTTCGTCTCGCCCTGCCGTATCAGCTTGAGTTCCGCTTTTTCGTCGATCGGAGTCATACCGACCATCGGCGGCAATTCGCCCGAGGATTCGATTTCGTGTCCATTGAATTCAGTGATGATATCGCCAATCTGAATATCCGCTTTTTCGGCGGGACTGCCTGGCACGATTTTCGCGACCAGCGCGCCATGCGGACGCTTCATGCCGAACGACTCGGCCAATTCGCGGGTCACATCCTGAATCTGCACACCCAGCCAACCCCGCGACACCTTGCCCTTCGTTTTGATCTGGTCGACGACATTCATCACGACATCCATCGGGATCGCGAATGACAAGCCCATGAAACCGCCGGTCCGGCTATATATCTGCGAATTGATGCCGACGACCTCACCTTCCATGTTAAATAAGGGGCCGCCGGAATTGCCTGGATTGATCGCGACGTCGGTCTGAATGAACGGCACATAATTGCCGCCGGGCAGACTGCGCCCTTTCGCGCTGACAATACCGGCTGTCACCGACTGTTCGAAGCCGAAAGGTGAGCCGATCGCGAGCACCCATTCGCCGACTTGTAATTTTTCCGGCGAACCGATCGTCACTATCGGCAAGTCTTTCGCATCCACTTTCAATAACGCCACATCGGTGCGCGCATCGGAGCCAACCAGTTTTGCGACCAGCTCTCTTCTATCGGTTAACTTGACAACAATCTCGTCGGCATCCTTTACGACGTGGTGATTGGTCAGTACATAACCATCCGTCGAGATGATGAATCCCGAACCCAGCGACTGCGTATCCCTGGGGACGGAATCACCACCGGGCGCATTGAAAAAGTGTTTAAAAAACTCTTCCATTTCGGGCGGCAAGTCTTCGGGCAGTTGCTGTTCCTGGGGAAGACTGCTGGTTTCCGGAGATGCTTTTTGGGTAGTACTGATATTGACGACCGCTACACCATTTTTTTTGACCATTTCGGTAAAATCAGGCAGCTGCGCGTAAACCTCGTGACTGAACAAAAAGACCAGAAAAACACACCAACCAAGCCTTTTAAGCATAAAAATCTCTACTTCCAATAACATAAAATTGATCACCTACCAGCCATGCTACCGATGGCCTGTAGGGCCGTGTACACAGTAAAAACTCAAAAAATAACTCCTTCGCTTGAGGCCTGCCCAAATGCCTGACCTTTGGAAGGCCTCAACGGCTGCCGTATTTAATCCCGATGCCTTCGGCAATGGTTTTCACCGTTAACGGCGGTACTTCGCCCATCGCCGTGACCTGATAATCATCGAGATTGCGGCTATAGAAGTTGACCACACCGACTGACCTCGGACCTGACGCCAAGTCGGGATTTTTGTTTTCCATATACACCGAAATCGACGCCAAACCATCAGTCATCAGCAAATGATCAACGGGTAAACGAGAATCATGCATTGTTCTGCGCGCAAAATATATTTCTTTGAATCCGACGGGCGGATTCGTAACGATGAACCGCAGCTTGCCGGGATTATTGTCTTTTATCGCTTGGCTTTGCGAATTGGCATTCGCCGACTGCACCTCGCTAAAAGGCAATGCTTCCTTGACATGCTGCTCGGTAAACACCACTTGTTCGAGAAGCGCGCCGGAAAGATCATACACCGCGACCTTCAGCGGCAAAAACTGTAGCTTTTCTACCCAAATCCTCCGCGCGTAACGAAATTCGTCTTTCGGCCGAATATCGATGACATAGGCCGGAAACATCGCCACATCTTCTTCGCCGGACAGCGCAAAGTCATAAAGGTTGGCCAGCTCATCAAGACTTCTCGAAAAGTTGACCAAAAACGAACGCTCGTAGGGCCTATGGTCGAAAACGACGGTTTGCGTGTCATTGTATCGGCAACTAACCTGATCGCCATTTCTGACGACTTCCCTCAAGGGCGAATTCAACGATACCAACCGCTCCTGCTCCCTGCCTTGCTCCGCCGCATGAAAATATTTCATCGTTTCGAGCTTGCTGTTGCGCAAAAACACGACGGTGCCCTCGTAATTGAGAGCCCCCATGGCCTGAATCATATTTGCCAGGATTTGCTTCGCGGTTAATTTACTGTCTTCAGCTGAAGCCGATCCGATTGAGAAGAAAAATAGCAGGATAAAGCGAACAACCACGGTCATTTTTGACTGTAATGAGTAACTTGTGCATAGGGCTGAAAACCAGCCTGATCATTAGTAGTATAAATGCTGCTGTGGGCCTGCAAATAATCGTTGATTTGTTGATTGACCGGATAAGAATCTCGAGGCGTTTCTATTTCGGCCATTTGCGGGACTTGCTTGACCGGCGGTTTAGCCGTGGCAACCTGAATATTACTGGCCGGTTCGTGACGCTGCGTGTGGGCGACAAACGCAATTATCGCGACCGATGCCGCTGTGGCAGCAATTTTATGCGAGCGCGTAAGACGCCGTTCTCGAACCACACGGCGCTCCGCATTCGGAATCATGTAAGTCGGCTCGCGCTGAATCCGGCTACTGACCGAGGCAACGAAATCGGACGTTGACGATACCGACATCTCGTGGTTTTTGATTGCGTAAGTGATTGCCTCATAACGGCGCATCTTGTTGTTCAAATCGGAACGGGTCCGTATTTTTTGCAAGAGACTCAAGGCTTCTTTTTGAGGAAGCTCATCGTCCAGAAGTTGAGAAATTTTTTGCATTAGATCTTCATGCATCGAATATCACCGTCAATCGAGCAAGGGGGTTAATTTATTATCGATCGCTTCACGCGCTCTAAAAATGCGTGAACGCACCGTACCAACTGGGCAATCCATCGCCTGAGCAATCTCCTCATAACTCATTCCTTCAAACTCCCTCAGCATAATGGCCACCCGCATTTCTTCAGGCAATTTTGCAATCGCCGTTTTGATTGTCTCGACGATTTCCCGGCTGAGCAGTTCCCTTTCGGGCGTTTCCTGGCCATGCAGTTGAGGCAGATTTTCATAGACTTCCGCATCCTGGACGTCTATCTGCATGTCGACATTCCGTCTTGATCTCGACATCAGATAGTTTTTCGCGGTATTGATTGCGATCCGATAGAGCCAGGTATAGAAAGCACTTTCACCTCGAAAGCTGCCCAGCGCCCGGTAGGCTTTGATAAAAGCCTCCTGCGCGACATCCTGAGACTCGCTAGGATCTTTAACATAGCGATTGACCAATTGAACGATTTTATGCTGATACTTGATCACTAAAAGGTCATACGCGGACTTATCGCCCTGCTGTACGCGCAATACCAAGTCTTCGTCCAATTGTTCGCTAGCCCTTGAATGACTCTTCACTTGTGTTCTTGGATGGTAGAATGGACAGAATTAAACCGCATTAGTTCTGCTGTGACAAAAAAAATTGCTATCACGGTAAAAACCGTTATTATCCATCATGCTTGCCAACTAAGCCAGTCCGGCCCTTGCACAGATACTCATTTATCCTTGCGACGCCGCATACCAAGAACATAAGCCGTTGATTAATTATAGCTTCAATTCAATCAAATTCATTGCTGTTTGCCCAGAGCCGCAAAACCACTGATCAACGCCTGATTACCCATTCCGCATACCTTCCTGTAATTTTAGATGCACAATTCAGCAACACCTTATGACGTATTAATCGTTGGCAGCGGCGGCGCCGGCTTAAGTTTAGCCTTAAAATTAGCCGAACATGGGATTAAACTCGCGGTACTCTCGAAATTCGCGTTAACCGAAGGCAGCACTTTTTACGCACAAGGCGGCATTTCCGCCGTGTTCGACGCCGAAGACTCGATCGAATCGCATATCGAGGACACCCTGGATGCCGGCGCCGGGCTTTGCGACCCGGATATCGTCAGATTAACCGTGACGCACGGCAAAAGCTCGATCAACTGGCTGCGCAGCCAGGGCGTGGTCTTTACCGAGGAAGAAACCGAATCCGGCGAATTAAAATTGCACCTGCACCGCGAGGGCGGTCATTCGCATCGGCGCATCGTGCATACCGCCGATGCGACAGGCAAGGCAGTCTCCTTATCGCTGATCGAACGCGCGCGCGAACATGCCAATATCGATCTTCTTGAAAATCATAACGTTGTCGAACTGATTACCGGCTCATGCTCTGACAGCGCCAGCCCGATCGGCAGACGCATTCTCGGCGCGTATGTCCTGAACACCCAAAAACAACAGGTCAAAACGATCGCCGCACGCGCCGTGGTATTGGCGACCGGCGGCGCAAATAAAGTGTATCTCTACAGCACCAATCCGCAAAGCTCGACCGGCGACGGCATTGCATTGGCCTGGCGCGCGGGCTGCCGGGTCAGCAACATGGAGTTTATGCAGTTTCATCCGACCTGCCTGTATCATCCCGAGGCGCGCGCATTTTTGATCAGCGAAGCAGTCCGCGGCGAAGGCGGCAAACTGATCCTGCCCAACGGGTCTCCGTTCATGCAAAACTATGATCCACGCGGCGAACTCGCGCCGCGCGACATCGTCGCCCGCGCGATCGACGCCGAGATCAAAAAGCGGGGCATCGACTGCGTCTATCTTGACATCAGCCACAAGCCCGAAGCCTTCATCCGCGAGCACTTCCCGACCATTTACCAACAGTGCCTCGAATACGATATCGACATTACGAAACAGCCGATTCCGGTGGTGCCGGCAGCCCATTACACCTGCGGCGGCGTATTGACCGACAGCTATGCGCGCACCGATATCGCCAATCTTTACGCGATCGGCGAAGTCGCCTGCACCGGCCTGCACGGCGCGAACCGGATGGCCAGCAACTCGCTACTCGAATGCCTGGTGTTCGCGGAGCGCGCGCATATCGATCTGGCCAGGAAACTGCCAGAGATTGCCCCGCCGCCTTTGCTTCCGGCCTGGGATGAATCGATGGTCGCCGATTCCGATGAAGAAGTCGTCGTATCGCACAACTGGAACGAGCTCAGAAACTTCATGTGGGACTATGTCGGTATCGTCAGAACCGACAAACGACTGCACCGGGCGCGGAACCGCGTCGAACTGCTCAAAAAAGAAATCGCCGAGTATTACGGCAATTTCCGTGTCACCAGCGACCTGCTCGAACTGCGAAACTTGGTGATCGTCGCCGAATTGATCATCCGCAGCGCTATGTTGCGCAAGGAAAGCCGCGGCCTGCATTACACGCTGGATTATCCCGAGATCGACCAGAGCAGACCGCCGCAGCCCACCATTTTGCAACCGGTGCGGCTGAAAGGACGCAATACCTACGAGATGGGAGAATGAAAAATCACCCATAAACCCCGTTTCCGCAACACTAGCTGCCCCCTAAACCGATCGGCCTACCTAACGTTTCAACAACACCTCGACTTCATGCGCGGCGTGGTCACAATCAAGGGCCGTTTTGACGACTTGACGCCGCAATGTCAGACCGCTGCCGAGTCCGTCAATATCACGGGATACATATTCATTCAACGGTGCACAGACCTGCTGCATATGTTGTTCGGCCTTCAATACGTCGGTAAAATTACCGCCCTCATCTGCCTCCGTCAGCATCATCACTTCGCTGGTCATCCGGTTTTGAAAGCGGAACACCTCTTCGACATAGTGCGCAAACTCTTCTTTACTCAGTCCAGTGCCCCCGAAATCGCCAACATACGGCAGCGTGCATCCCTGTAACAGGACGACCAGAATCACTCTAAACAAGCGAAGAAAGTACGGCAGCTTCATGGATGATCAGCCATTCGAACGTGATAGGACGATAACCGGCCCGGTTAAAACTCGACAAATATACACAAATTCGCCGCCTACGGTGGATAAAAATATACGAATCAATCGACTCTCACGGCTTGACGGAAGCGCCAGATAAAACACAAACCCTTGATAAAAAAAGACTTTTCAATGCGGCGATCGGTTAAAACCAAGTTCCGCATCAAGCCGACGATCGCCTTCGAGGCCCAGCCGCTACCAATCATTTGACAATAAAATACCTTTAATATTTGCTCCATTTTTTGTATCATCATACTAATACGCTCTTTTTACGGCTTTCTTTCCAAGCAGGGAGCAACGGTTTTTGTAACCGCTTCGTTAAGCACTCATGTCTAAAAAAATAACGGTAAGATGAGTTAACAACCGTAAAACACGGCTTAACAAACCGGTAGCTAGCCCTATGCGGTCAACCATGACATCCGGGATACTGAACGCTAAGATCAGTGCCTCTCCCGGCACATGGCTCCAAGCATCCGGCTTTTTATACCAAGAATAATAAATTTAACAAACCGGTGTGAAGACAATGACTGAAAAGACTGTAAGCAAATACCTGTCAAATCTGGAAAAATTTTTCGCCAGCGACAGCCCGATTTTACAAAAAACATCGAAAGTCTTTCATGAACTCGATCAACTGGAATACGACCTCGGCCTGATCGAAGCGGATGGCACCACCGCGACCAAAAGCTCCTGGTGGCCGATCGTCAGTTTGATCGGCGGCAATTCAAACGCCAAGTCGAAATTCATAAACAGTTATTTCGGTTCCGATTTGCAGTTAACCGGCCTGCAAACCTCCCATAACAAATTTTCGGTCCTGCTGCACAACAACCAGACCAGCCCGACCATCTTGCCCGGCACCGCGCTTGATGTCGATCATCGCTTCCCGTTTTATCAAATCAGCCACAAGATCGAGCAATTGCAGCGGGGCGAAGGCAGCCGCGTCAACGCCTATCTGGAACTCAAAACGCTGCCGAGCGACCACCTGAAAGGCAAGCTGTTCATCGAAGCCCCCAGCATCAGCGCGACTCCGGCCAACGCGGTCACCTCTTTTTTGATCTCTTATGCGATCGAAAACTCCGACACGGTGTTCGTCTTTACCGATGCTTTCGAAACGCCGTCGCCTTTGCTGGATCATTTGATCACACAGATTCAATTGCACCAGGATACCAATAAACTGGTTTACCTGATCGATGCGCCGGCCGCATTGAATTCCGCCAGAACCGGCGAAATCATCTCTACCTGGCAACGGCGCCTAGCCGATCTCGGCATTTCTTCAGGCCAGTTCATGCTTTTGCCGAGTCAGGAAACCGGCTTCATTCCACAACCCGGCAAAGTTGATTTCAGCGTGATTGATCAGCGTCTCGCCAATGTCGGCTACGATCGTACTTACCGCGTTTTGCAGGCACTCGAAGACAACATCGCCGAAATCGAAAACGTCGTGATTCCGGAAGTCAAAAAAGCCCTCGCCACCTGGAAAGATCGGGTCAATATGTCCAGCCTGCTGGTGCTCAGCCTGTTCATCGTGCTGGCATTGTTTGCGGAAATCAACACCGGCATCGTCTTGGCCACGCTGATCGATCCGATTTTAGGGCCTATCACGATCCTCGTGCTGATCGCAATCATGACGCCAATTCACCTGATCTTCAGTCGGTTGCACGCCAGGCCGATCATCACTCAGTTGAACAACCGCCAAAAAGAACTGAATCTGCTCGAAAATCTGGCCGGTTTGTTTGAAAAAAACCTGACTTTTTCACGCATGATGCTACCGGTTTCCGAACCAGCCCTCTGGAATAAAAAAACCAAAAGTCGGCTGACCCATTTAACGGGAAAAACCAAGGATCTCGTGCAGTCCCTGAACGATACGTTCAGCGCCTACAATGCGCAACTCTTCGATATTTTTTCGGACAGCAAAGGCCCCAAGGAGCTATTGTAGACGATTATTTCCAGCCGGCCCCTTCCTTAACCTGTCAGAATCGCCATGGCAACCGTCGACATCATCAGGCAATATCTGCCTTTATGCTGGTTCCGGCACAACCCCCTCGAATTGACTCGATCGGCCAGTTTTTTTAAACAGAATCTGATTTTCTATTACCTGATCGAGTATTTCCTGCAGGCCAACATGACCGATGACCCATTCGAGTCATTTTACGAAGTCACGATCGAAACTGGCTTGACCCTGCTCTTTATCGGCCTGATGATGTTTTTTAATAAAACGCTGTACGGCTTCGTGCAGGTCACGACCGCAATGATGCTCTGCGCGAATGTCGTCGCATTGTTCATCATACCGGTGATGATCTGGTTGACCGTCAGCGACGATCCCTTCAGCTACTACATCCTGTTTGCACTGATCTTCTGGGATTTTACCCTGGTCGCCTACATATTCAAAAAAGTCATTGAAATCAATATATTCGCGAGCGTTATTCTCGCCTTGCTGTATTTTATTACAACCTATCTGGGTGCTTTCGGGCTTGGCCAATTGATATGACCACCGCAACAAAGCCGGGTTTAGATCGCACAACTCGAGCCTAAAACCGTTCAATATCCGGAAAACGCAAGTTGCCCTGATGCACGTGCATCGCCCCCCATTCCGCGCAGCGGTGCAGACTTGGAATTGCCTTGCCGGGATTCAACAAACCTTGCGGGTCGAATGCGCGTTTAAGCGCCTGAAACTGCATCAATTCGCTTGCCGAAAACTGTAAACACATTTGATTCAACTTTTCGATGCCAACACCATGCTCGCCGGTAATCGTGCCACCAACGGCGACGCAATGACCCAGAATCGCCCCGCCCAGTTGCTCGGCCCTGTCGAGTTCGCCGGGCTTCCCCGCGTCATAAAGAATCAGCGGATGCAGATTGCCGTCGCCAGCATGGAATACATTCGCGACCGCCAATCCGTAATCTTCGGATAATTTTGCAATCTTTTTCAACGTAGCGGCCAGAAAGCGGCGCGGAATCGTGCCGTCCATGCAGTAATAATCAGGACTGATCCGGCCGGCGGCAGGAAACGCTGCTTTGCGGCCCGCCCATGCTTTCTGCCTGCTCTCCGGGGTATTGGCAATAGCTAGTTGATAAGCGCCGCACGCCTTCAGTAAGCAGGCCGAGTTCGCCAAATCTTCCTCGACCTGTTCTCGCATTCCGTCGAATTCGGCGATCAAAATCGCCTCGGCTTCACGCGGGTAGCCCGCGCCGATAAAATCCTCGGTTGCCTGGATGATCGCATGATCCATCATCTCCAAACCGGCGGGTAGCAGCCCTGCCTCGATAATCCCGGCGACCGCCCGCCCTGCCTTTTCGACATCGTCAAACGCCGCCAGCAACACCTGCGTCTCTTCGGGCAAGGGCAACAGTTTGACCGTTATCTCGACCGCGATGCCCAATAGTCCTTCCGAGCCGATCATCAATGCAAGCAGGTCGAGCCCCGGACTATCCAATCCGCCGCCACCCAATGTGACCAACTCGCCATCCATCGTCACGATTTTTGCTTCCAGCACATTGTGCGTGGTCAATCCGTATTTGAGGCAATGCACGCCGCCGGAGTTTTCCGCGACATTGCCGCCCAAGGTACAGGCGATCTGCGACGACGGATCGGGTGCATAGAATAGGCCATAAGGCCGCGCCGCCTCCGAAACCGCGATATTGCGCACGCCGGGCTGCACTCTGGCCTGCCGATTGTCAGGATCGACTTCAAGAATTTTATTCAACTTCGACAAGACAAGCAGCACGCCATTGTCAAGCGGCAAGGCGCCGCCGGCCAGCCCGGTACCGCCGCCCCTCGCCACGACCGGAACGCCTTGGCTATGACAAATCCGCATGATCTGTTGAATCTGATCCACGGTTTCCGGCAGCAGAACCAGCCACGGCAGACAGTGATAAACCGACAATCCGTCGCATTCATAAGGCCGCAAGGCTTCGGCTTCGGTCAAAATCGAGGCGAGCGGCAGTAGGCGTTTAAACTCACCAAGCAGGCGGTTACGATCGATCTGATGGTGAATTTTTTCGGCAGGATGCGGATGTATTGTTATCATACCCGGTTTGCAGGACGGATTCGGAGCGAAGCGTGTATTGTGTCAAATCCCAACACACGATTGAAGACAATATCAAAAAATCGCGTTTTATCGGCATGATTTTTCCTTGCAAGGATGAACAATCGATTACTCGGCATTTGAAAAACCTGCACAGTCAATACCCGGATGCGACGCACATTGTGTATGCTTATCGGCTCAAAACGCCACAAGGATTCGTTTATCGTTTTCACGATGCCGGCGAACCGTCCGGCACGGCCGGAAAGCCTATTTTTCAGCATCTGGAAGGCAAAGACCTGATTGACGTACTGCTGGTGGTGGTCCGTTACTTCGGCGGCATTAAACTCGGAGCGGGCGGCTTGACGCGCGCTTATGGCAACGTTGCCAAACGGGTCATCGACGAAGCCGATATCGAACCTTTCATCGAAATGGCAAGCGGCAGGTTGGCGGTGACTTACAGCCAGTTACAGCCCTTGGAATATTTACTCAAAAAACTGAACGGACGCATCGTCGCGCAGCAGTTTGCCGAACAAATCAATCTGGTGCTTGAATTGCCCGCCGAACACTTGTCGACGTTGCGACAATCCTTTCCGTTACTCGAAATAATCTGCTTGTAAAACTCATCTGGACTTACCGCCGAACACGCTCTGATAAGACACAGACATCATCGTCGACGCCAGCATATACAGCACAGGCGTCAACAACGGCATGACGGACAGGCAAAGCAGCGCCTGCAAAAAGCAAGGTAGCCTCGATGGAGCTTTGCGGAATCGAGGAACATCGAAGCCACAAAACCCTCGATTCCGCTGCGCTGCATCGAGGCTACTTTCATTATTATAAGAAAATAGCTTTCGGATGTCGCCGGCCGCTGTAGCTTGTCGAACTCGATAAGGCGCAATAGCGAAGCGTATTGCGCCGCAATGTTGGGCTTCCCATGCGGCGCAATCCGGTTAGATGCACGCTTGGTTTTTCACCGCCGGCTTCATTTGGACCTGGCGCCGAAAAGACTCTGATAGGACACATACATCATCGTCGACGTCAGCATATACAGCACAGGCGTCAACAACGGCGTGACGGACAGGCAAAGCAGCGCCTGCAAAAAGATGAAGCCCTGCATTTTATAGAACGCATTCGAACATTCGGAAAGCGCCGCCCGGCCCTCTTCCTTCGCCGCGCTCCAACCGTAATTTCTGAATAACATCAACGGATAACTGAACCAGCTCGCGAAGCTATTCATCATCAGCAAGCAAAAAATCAACGCGACATTCGCGTAGCCGAACAACCAGATCGCCAACTCACGCGTCGTTTGCCGCTGTAGGTTTTCCGGGGTGAATTCCCAATCAAAGAAAAATTTGGCGATATTTTGCCAATCGCCGGCGGCAATACCTGCAATCGTCCTGAAAAGCCCCCAGCAAAACACCAAGCTACCGGCGGCCAAAATCGCCAGCGGCAGGCTTTTTTTGATCGCCCACGACAAAGCGACCGGATCATCCGCCCGGTATTTCAAATCGATATATTTTGCCACGCCGACGCCGACGAACAGGCTGCCGACCGAAACGAGGACGCCCAGCGCCAAGGACAAGTGCCCCAACGGCATCAAGAGTCCGATCACCAGGCAACAGCCAAACCAGACGACCGGACCACGACCTATAAATTGCAGGGATTCTCGCAGCCAATCGCTAAAGGTGATTTTAATCACGCTGAAATCCTGGCAATCCCGACCGCATCGCGCAGCTCCTTGATAAAGGGCATGCTGATCGCGCGCGCCTTGCGCGCGCCTTCCTGCAATTGCTGCTCGATATGATCCGGCGCCTGCATCAAAGCCTCATAGCGCTCTCTGGCCGGCGTGATGTGCTCGTTGATATATTCGAACAAAGCCTGTTTCATCTCGCCCCAGCCGATGCCATTCGCATAACGCAAGCGCATTTCGCTGATTTCGGCTTTGGTTGCGAACGCCTTATAAACGCTGAACAAGGTGCAAGTCTCGGGATCTTTGGGCTCGCCGGGCTCCAGCGAATTCGTTTTTATCTTATTGATCAATTTTCTGAGCTTTTTCTCGGGTTCGAATAGCGGGATCGTATTGTTATAGCTCTTGCTCATCTTGCGGCCGTCGAGCCCCAACAAGGTCGCGCCATGCTCCTCGACCACCGCCTCGGGCAACGTAAAATGCTCACCGTAAATGTGATTGAAACGCGCCGCGATGTCCCTCGCCATTTCAATGTGCTGAATCTGATCCTTGCCGACCGGCACCTTGTCGGCCTTGAACATCAGGATATCGGCCGCCATCAGAATCGGATAGCTGAACAGGCCCATCGTGACACCTTTGTCCGGGTCATTTTCGCCGCCTTGTTCGTTGTCCGCAACGGCAGCCTTGTAGGCATGCGCACGGTTCATCAAGCCTTTCGCGGTTACGCAGGTCAAAATCCAGGCCAGTTCCAGAATTTCGGGCACGTCCGACTGCCGGTAAAACACCGCATTCGAGGTATCGAGCCCTAAAGCCAGCCAGGTCGCAGCGATTTCCAGACTGGACTGCCTAACCCGTTCCGGCTCCTGACATTTGATCAGCGCATGATAATCGGCCAGAAAATAAAAAGGCGCGACATTGTCATCCTTGCTCGCATCGATCGCCGGCCGAATCGCGCCGACATAATTACCCAAATGCGGCGTGCCCGTGGTTGTGATGCCTGTTAGTACCGTAGCTTTACTCATTTATTCCCACTCTATGGTCTTTGATTATCTATGCGACCAATCAATCGATTGCCGGTAAGTTCAATGGGCTACCCACATCGGACCGAACAGCATCGGGTCATGCGCACATCTTACCGAAATTCAAACGACTTTGCAGGGCAAATGGCCGGCAAAAAAGAGGCGTCCGCTTTTTTAGCCCATTGCGCAACTTTTATAGTACACTTTGGCTAATTCAGCGCAGGATATTGAGCAAAATATTTCTTCAATCCTTGTGATTTTACAACTCAAATTAGGTTAAAATTTTGCCTGATACAAATGAAAAACGCCACCAAACGCGGCTGACGATGGACAGCGAGATCGCCGTCAAACTGGCTGGATCGTCCGAGCAACAATTAGGGCGCTGCAAAACTATCAGCGGGGCGGGCGTCTCGTTTATCACACACCAGGCGCTTCCGCTGGGCAAAGCCGCCGAGATCCACGTCTTCAAAAGTTCGCTCGGCCCGCCGGTTACCGCCTTCACTGAGATCATGCGCTGCACCCAATTAACCACGAACAGTTACGAAATCGCCGCAGCGATCAGAAGCATAAAAGGATGTTGATTCACATGTACACGATAACCAAAGAGGTTTATTTTTGTTACGGCCATAGGTTGATGAATCATCCCGGAAAATGCCGTCATCTGCATGGACACAGCGTCAAGGCCTCCATTTCGATAAAACAGGAACGGCTTAACGACCAAGGCATGGTCTGCGATTTTTCGGACATTCGGGATTGCGTCGAGGCCTATATCGATCAAAATCTCGATCATAATTTTCTCCTGCACAAGGACGACCCGATCATCCCGATACTGGTTGCCAACAACGAACGTTTTCTGGCCCTGGACGAACATCCGACCGCCGAGGTACTCAGCAAAATGATCTACCGTTATCTCCAGCAGGCCGGCTTGAACGTCGCGCAAGTTGTTCTCTGGGAGACCGCCAGCGCCTATGCCTGCTATAGCGAGGATTCGCCGCAATCATGAGCCAGCTCAACCCCGTCAATAAATCCTTCTGCCTCGAACAGGTCTGCGCCGCCAACTATCAGAAAATCTTGTGCTTGATACCAAATCTGCTCGACTGCCTCGATACTGCGACCGGTCGTGCCAAGGGCGCTTCAACGCTGCATCTCGAAATACTGGAACGCTCTCCCTATACGTTGACGATTCTGTTGAGCCACAGCTTCAAAAAAAATCTTGAGGAGTTTATGGAACCCGCCGTGACGATACGGCTTTATCTGGACCTGCAACTGGCCGAAGCAATCAGCGACCACTCCCGCGCAGCCGTGACCAGAGTATACAAAAACCCCGGCTTGAGCCTTGAGATTATGAATTACAAATGGCGGTTAAATTACTTTCTGCAAAAATGGCTGGAACATTGTTTGAATAAAAATTACCGCTTCAGTGCTGAAACCATTGAAACTATCGCCATCGCATAAATCTTGATTCAGCGCGATCCGCTCATTGCGGCGCATATCCACAGTCGCGCCGTCATGCATTCGATCAAGATATTGCCGTTATCCGCGGTGGCGATGATTTAGCAGCGAAGGTCTCGGGACGATGTCGGCCGCGATAATGCTGTCCGGTGTATTATCGCCACCGCTACTGATCAAAAGCGTTAACAAATCGCGGTGTCGTCCCGCTGGCGCATCGCCCAGTAAATCCCTGATTCAAGGGCTCTGGATTGACTGTTTGAGACGGAAGTAGTATGTTTTTCTGGTTGGCACTTGTACGACATAAGGTGCATTCAAGGTTTGGCCCTACTTTAGAACCGAGGCGTTTCAAGTTTTTCGCAAAAATCCTTACCCAAAGCAACTGCTTCAACCAAAATTTTCGGATGCATCCTTTTTTCAAGCAAGCACTTTGGCCCTTAAGTTTATGGCCTGAAGCGACGAAATATGCCGTCAGCGCCCCCCAATAACTCAGACAGCACACATACCAGCCATGAAAAAAACGCCCCTCGATAAAGACAAAATGCAGGAATTCATCCGCGAAGTCAAGCATAACCAGAAACTTAAAGAAGATACTTATCGTGAGCGAGCGCTCAAGATGTATCCCTGGATTTGCGGGCGCTGCGTGCGGGAATTTACTTCCAAAAACTTGAGCGAATTGACCGTTCATCATAAGGATCATAATCACGACAACAACCCGCTCGACGGCAGCAACTGGGAATTATTGTGCGTTTACTGCCATGACAACGAACATTCTCGCTACGAAGAAATGCGTTTCGGAAGTTCGCATACGCTCAAGACTTCGGCTCCCGTGGCAACACATAATCCTTTTGCAGGGCTGAAGGATTTGCTGGGGAAGAAATAAGTGCAGGATTCGGAACGGCCTTGCCCCTGAACCTACTTCAGCCCATCGATCCCAAGATTCGCCAACTCGTCAGCCCTGTCGTTTTCCTTATGTCCGGAATGCCCCTTCACCCACTTCCATTCGATGTGGTGAAGGCTTCTGGCCGCATCCAGTCTTCGCCACAAATCCTCGTTCTTAACCGGTTTATTGCCGGCGGTTTTCCAGCCTCTTTTTTTCCAGTTCGGCAGCCACTCAGTAATGCCTTGCAGGACATATTTGGAATCGGTATTCAGTTCAACCCGGCAATGTTTTTTCAAGGCTTCTAGTCCCTGAATGGCGGCCGTCAACTCCATCCGGTTATTGGTGGTATCTTTTTCGCCGCCGTACAACTCCTTGACAGCTCCTTTATAACTCAGCAGCACACCCCAACCGCCTGGCCCGGGATTGCCTCGGCAGGCCCCGTCCGTATAAATGATCACGGTATCCGTCATGAGCCGACCCGTGTCGTTGGATTGACCGAATTGATCAGCGCCAGGCGCGGTTTGAGCTCGCACACCGGCGTCAGCGGTATGATATTGTACCGCCGCTTGATCGCCTTGATCGCATAAGCGCCGGCGGTTAATGAATAACAATTATCGATGAATTTGCCGTGCATTGAACGTACCGATTTGGCATTGAATTCGGTGAATAAAATCACTTCGAAGTTGAGCAATTTCAGCCAATCGATGACCCGAGTGCGGCTGATAAAATGGCCGGACCAGGCGTCATGTTTTTGCCGCTCCCACAGATATTCGTATCGTATCCTCAAACTCCAGGGATTGAAATTGACCACTACCAATGAGCCTTCCGGCTTCAATACGCGTTCGATTTCGCGCATGGTTCGCAGGCAACAAGGATCAAACTCCAAAAAGTGAGGCAAAATAATCATATCGACACTGTCGCATTGCAACGGCAAGCGACTGGCTTCGGCCCGGATTTTTTTGACTGCCGGTGCGCCCAACCCCTCCGCATCAAGCACAATATAATATTTATATAAGGTGCAGTCGATCAATTCCGTTTCCCAACCCAAGCCGCCAATCTGCAGGATCGTCTGTTTGCAACTGACCGTAATCGAGCGCTGTAGATAATCGGTCTCTTGCTGCCGGAGCACTTCGCCGCGCGGAGTTTTGTAGTAGGAAAATAAAAAGTCGCGCTTCATCGCAAGTCAACAAATGAGGATTATTTAATGTTATTCGGTCAAAAAATGATATATACTCTATAGTTATAACCGACTTTGAAATTCGTTTGTAAAAATGACAACCTCCATTTGTTCGCAACTGGGCTCAGGCAAATAATCTGCTGAAGCGGGTGTCGTTTTTTATGATGCCACAATCAGCACTTTATAGACATAAACAAGGGTTAGAAAATGCAAATTAATTCTAACAGGTCAGTCAAATTATTGTCCCTGTCACTGTCGCTGATTGCGGCCGGCTGCTCACAGCCATCGAAAGATTCCCTCAGCGCCTACGATACCCCACCACAAGTCTCATCCGAAGATCACAGCTTTTTCGAGCGTTTTTCATATCGCTCCCATAATAAAAGTAAGCTTAGCAACCGGCAATACGAAACGGTATGGGATCGGCTGGTATCGCTGTATGCCTTGCCCGAAATCGATAACGCGCGCGTGGATCGGGAGATCGAATGGTATTTGCAACACCCTCAATCCCTCATTTCCTTGCAGCAACGCGCGGAACCTTATATGCATCACATCCTTGATGAGGTCGAGGCCAAGCATATTCCAGGAGAATTGGCTTTGCTGCCCGTCGTTGAAAGCTCCTTCGTGCCTAATGCTTATTCGAAAAGCGCCGCTTCCGGGCTTTGGCAATTCATTCCTTCAACTGGCCAAGAGTTCGGACTCAAGCAAAATACCTGGTACGACGGCCGCCGCGATGTCTATGCCTCGACGCAAGCCGCGACCACCTATTTGAAACAACTCAGTGAAACCTTTAATGGCGACTGGCTGCTAGCCTTGGCTTCCTATAATTACGGCAAGGGCAATGTCAGAAAATGCATCGAAAGAAATGAGGATAACGACCTGCCAACCGATTACTGGTCGCTGAGCCTTCCCGACGAGACTTATCATTACGTGCCGAAATTACTCGCCGTCGCCAAGATTTTCGCGAATGCCGAGCGCTACCATATCCCTCTTCGGCACATTCCGAACAAGCCTTATTTCGAAGTCGTTGACATCAAAGCACCGCTTGATCTAAGCAAGGCCGCGCAGATGGCCAATACGCCGCTCAATGAGTTTCTCAAATTGAACCCCGGCTTCAATCGCTGGTGCACCGCGCCGGATGGACCTCACCGCTTGTTGATACCGGTTAAAAACGCGCCGCTGTTCAAGAAGAATCTGGCAGAGATCCCTTATTATGAGCGCGTCAACTACTCAAAGCTGATTGCGGAACAGGAAGAACAAATCATTGCCGAGGAGAATTATCACAAACCCGAGCCTGTGGTAATCAAACAGGCGGTCGCACGCACGTCTTCGGCGCCATCGGCAACCGGCTTTGCAAACTATCAAGTAAAACGCGGCGACACCTTGACGTCGATCGCGCAAAGAAATCATACCACGGTGCAAAGCTTGCGTAGCGCTAATCATTTGGCAAAAAATTCGGTTAATTACGGCGCAGTTTTACAAATCCCTTCTGCTGCCAAACAAAGCGCCAAGTCGATTATTTTAGCGAAATCTTCTAACTCTCCCGGCGGCTATCACACCGTCCAAAAAGGCGATACTTTCTTCAACATTGCTCGACGTTATTCAGTCAACCCCAAAGAATTGGCAGACTGGAATCGCATCACCTTAAAAACCGCACTGGTACCCGGACGCAAGCTGATGATCAAAGGCCGCGAGCAACAGGTGGCCTCATCCTCAAACAGTCTGCGCCTAATTCACTACACAGTCAGAAAAGGCGATACGCTGACCCAGCTATCCAAGAAATTTAATATATCGGCTAGCGAGTTGCGTAAATCGAACTCGGATACGTTAGCTAGAGGATTGCAGCCCGGTCAAAAACTTAAAATTTTAGTGGACAGCAACCGGTCTACAATCTAGAAAACAAAGCACACCGGGGTTATTGCCTCTCTTTTTGGTCAGATACCGTGACCGAACCAGAAGTTCGGCAGATTCGGCGGCACCCAGATAAATATCGTAAATCGAAATTCCTTTCGGCAAGCCCGTGCATCTGTAATCTTTGGTCTTGATGGAGCACGGAAAGCGTAATACTAGGTTCCGTTGACATAATTAGCGCAGCCAAATAAGAGCGCAAAAATCCCCTATAGTTACGAGCTCGTTTTTCATGGCGAGAAAATACCCTGCGGTAGTGTTTGATTTTATTAAAAAAGCACTCTATCAAATGGCGTTCTTTATACACATGCCAATCGCATTCACGGGCTTCTAGACGATTACCACGGGATGGGATCCGGGGTGTCATGCCCCGGTCTTTGATAGCTTGGACCAGGGTATCAGCATCGCATCCTTTATCCCCGACAAATGACTCCGCGTCGGCTGGCGTCCTTCTTAGCAAAGCTTCGGCCTGATCTGTGTCACTGGTTTGCCCGCCGGTCAATACAAAATCAAGCGGATTACCCAGCGCGTCAGTAATCGTGTGCACTTTGGCGCTGAAACCGCCCCGAGACCGCCCCAACGCTTCATCCTCGGCGTTGCTTTTGGCAGCGCCTGCCGCGCAAGGATGTGCTCGATTGACTGTGGAATCGATGAAAACCGCTTGTAAATCATGAAACTGTAACAGCCTTTGTGCATGACCTCCCAAACAACATACTCGCACCACCGAGCAAAACGCTTGAATATGGAATTCCATCGACCGAATGATTCTGGCAACATTCGCCAAGGCATCCCGCCGCGAAGAATCCACAACACAGCAACTCAAAACCGGCGACATTGTCCTTGCCTGCGAATACGCACCTGTTTTTGTGCCGAAAGAATTGAGTAATCACATCTCATTCTCGATCGCTAATGCCTAATCGTTGAGGCATTCGAACATCCGTAGATACCCATATAAGTTGACAGCCCCCCATTTCAATATATCTACTCATTAACAATGAGTCGTATTCCGCATGATGATATTGATTCAGACTGCCGAAAGATTATAGCTTGATATTCAGCGAATGCAGTTTACGGTATAAATGGGTACGCTCCATCCCCACGATCGCAGATAATTTAGCAACACTGCCGCCGGTTCTTTCGAAATGATATTCCAAATAGGCCTTTTCAAATTGATCGCGCGCATCTTTCAATGGCAGATTGAAAAAATCCGGAACCGACGAAGGCGCGGCGACATCGTTGATCACGGCGCCCAAGGCCGACTTGACCTCTTCCAGCTCGATGTCTTCGCCAACTCCGAGAATCATCAGGCGCTGCACCAGATTCTTCAGCTCCCTTACATTGCCGCGCCAACTGTAGTTGCGAAGGAAATTCTGCGCCGCCATCGAAAACCTACGGAACGGCAGATTTTCATGCTTAACGAAATAGTCGACATAAAAATTCAGCAAGCTCGGCACATCTTCGCTGTGCTCACGCAGCGGCGGAATAGATAAAGACACTTCGTTCAACAAATAGTACAAATCCTGCCGGAATCGCCCTGCCTTGACTTCCTCGTCCAAAGGAATCCGCGTCGAGGCGAGCACCTTCACATCGACGCGCACGGCTTCGCTGCCGCCGACGCGCAGGAACGAGCTCGATTCGAGCGCGCTGAGCAACCGCAATTGCGTTTCTTTGTCCATGCCGCCGATTTCGCCCAAAAACAATGTACCCCGATTCGCGCGCTCCAACAGACCCGGGTTGACCTTGCCCGAGCCTTCCTTGCCGAAAAATTCGACAGCCGAGTTTTCCGGCGAGATACTACCGACCGCAACATCGACAAACGGTCCATCCCGGCGCGGGCTGTTATGATGCAGGTAGCGCGCGAGCAATTCCTTGCCGACACCTGCCTCGCCGACAAACAAAACCCGCGCGTCATGCTGAGCGAGACGCTTGATTTGATCCTTGATCCTGGCGATCGAGGCGCTTTTGCCGACCGGTTCGATATCGGCGAGCAATTGCTGCCTGAGCCCGGCATTTTCTTTTTGCAGATTACTCGTTTCGAGTGCGCGGCCGACGATCAGCAATAGCTTAGCCAGCGATAACGGCTTTTCGAGAAAATCATAGGCGCCGAGACGCGTTGCCTCGACCGCCGTTTCCACCGACCCATGGCCGGACATCATCACAACCGGGCACAGCATCGCATCCTCGGCAACCCATTCTTTCAGCAGCGTGATGCCGTCAGTATCCGGCATCCAGATATCGAGTAATATCAGGCTCGGGTTTTGATCTTTTTTCAATTCCCTGGCCGCGCTGGCGTTGTCCGCCATGGCGACTTCATAACCTTCATCCGCGAGAATTTCGCCGACCAAGCTTCTGATTTCCGGTTCATCGTCCACGACGAGAATACGAGGTTTGTTTGCGTTCATATCGGTTCGCTTGAAAAATTAAATTGCTGGCAAGTGGATGATGAAACCCGCTCCGTGTCTGCGCCGTGTGTCGACCCAGATCGCGCCGCCGTGTTCTTCGATGATTTTTTTGACGATCGCGAGCCCAAGCCCGGTGCCTTTGGCCTTAGTTGTAACATAGGGCTCGAAAATTTGCTCGATTTGTTCTTCCTTGATACCCGGCCCATCGTCGAAAAAACCGATTTCGATGAAATCGCTGTTGTTTTTTTGCATCCGTTGCATGTCGACTTCGATATGACCATGACCCTCGGTGGCCTCCAAGGCATTCTTGAGCAGATTATGTAACACCTGCCGGATACTGATGGGATCGCCATTGATGGAAAGCCGCTTTTTGTCCTGTCCAGCCTGTATGACAATGCCCGATTTCAATGCATAAAGCCCAAGCACCTCTTGTACGAGCGCGTATAAATCGATGTTGACCGCCTGCTTTTTGGAGGTCTTCGCATATTCGGAAAAATCATCGACCATTTCCTTCATCGCCTCGACCTGCTGCACAATCGTACGTGTAGAACGCTGCAACATATCGGCGTCAGCGTCTTCCAGTTTTGCGGACAATTTAAGCTGTAAGCGTTCGGCTGACAATTGGATCGGCGTCAACGGGTTTTTGATTTCATGAGCCAAGCGCCGTGCGACTTCGCCCCAGGCCGCATTTTTCTGGGCCTGAATCAGATCGGTCACGTCGTCGAATACGACTACCGCACCGACACGCATGCCTTCGTGCGAATACATCGGCGTGCCCCGGCAGAGCAGTTCATGACGGCCGTTCAGACTCAAAAAGGCAATCCGCTGCTGCCAAATGTCATCGGCTTGCTCAAGCAGACGTTGAATCGACTTCAATGGCTCGGCTAATTCGGCGTGATCCTGAGCCAGCGACAGCAACGACTGGCCAATGAACTGATTCACATGCACATGGAAAATCCGGAAAGCAGCCTGATTCGCGGTGCGGATTTTATAGTCCGAGTCGAAGCTGATCACGCCCGCGGTCAGGTTGGCCAGAATCGTTTCGAGATAGGCGCGCTGGTTTTCAACCTCGACGCCGGCCTGACGGATCTCGTCGCGCGCGCCCGAGATGCGTTGAGTCATGATATTGAACGATTCGACCAGAAACCCTAAATCATCCTGCGCGGTAACTGGCAATTGCTGCTCGTAGTGACCCGAAGCGACCGCCTGCGTGCCCTTGACCAGTTCCTTGACCGGCGCAACGATATGGCGAATGCTGATGAAAGCAACCCAGATCGCCGCCAGCAAACTCATCAGCAGCACCAGCGACAATGCCAACGAAAACGTCAGTTTCAACGAATCTCTGAGAAAATTCATTTCCTGATAGCGCACGAAAGCGAATTCGACCGAATCGGCCAGATCGGCAATCCGCATCGGGACCGGAAACAGCGTCTGGATATACCAGGTGTCCAAACCCTTGACGGTCACGATCGAGCGAATCATCAATTCGTTTTCGCTGACCGGAGCCAGTGCAATGTAATCGCCGCTCTGACGCAATTGCAGCCAGATTTGCTCATCGGGAATACTCGGCAAAATATCCGCAGGATTCACGCTACTGGACGCGATGATTCGGCCCTGACGCGAAAATAGCGTCATCTCGGCGGCACCCAATTGCGCGCGGAAATTTTCGATTTCGTGCGCGCTGAAACCTTCCGCACTGAGTTGGAGCTTTTCGGCCAACTGCTGGGTCTGCATCAAGTGCCAGTGCATCCGTTGATCCAGCGAAGCCTGGCTCAGTTCGAGCGCATCTTCCATCGCCCGATCGATTTCGACATTGAACCAACTGTCGATCCCCTGATGCAAAAATTGCATCGAAAAATAGAATACGATGGCGGCGGGCGCCAAAGCCTGCAATACAAACAACGACAACATGCGAGTGGTCAGCCTCGAACCGGCTTCCCGCTTCTTGAGCCGCCGCGTCAACGCCGCTATATTCGCGACGACCAGCACAAAGAGGACCACCGACCCCAGTGCATTGATCAGCAGCAGCCAGGAATACATCGCGCTGAGTTCGGACGACTCCTGCGTCGCGGTGCTCATCAATTGCAACGAGAACAGGATCAGCGCGAACAGCACCAGGATCGAAACGCTGACCGGCGGTTTTAGTTTTTCATATTCCATAAATACCAACCGCTGGATAAGTACCACTGCGGATTCAGATAGGCTAGGGGGCGTAATGGCAAAGGCAGTAACTCGCGCTCAAAAAGCACACGCAGCCCAGCGGTATAGCGCTCGCCGTCGGCCAGCGTCGATTTGTTCAAGACCGGCACATAACGGATCGAGGATAAGGCGTCCATCGCCGAGGCCAGCGAAGAAAAATTGCCGCCTTCGCCACTGTCTTCATTGCGTACCCGGTAAACATTAAGCAATGCCTGATACTGAATCTTGAAACGCAGGTTTTTTTCGACGATCGTTTCGTCCCACCAAAAATCGCGCTGGCGCTGAATCCTGATATTGACCGCCCAGAACAGCGGCACGCCGTTTTTCAGCGCATCGGTCGCTTTCGGACTGAGCCGGTATTGAATCTCCGCCGACAACAGATAATCCTCGTCCTGCAAGGTCAACTCGGCATCCTTGACGATCGCGGCATAAGCGCCCGCGAACACCGGCACCGGCATGAGCCAGCCCCAGAGCAAGATTATCAAAGCTGCCTTACGCTTTGCGGAGGAGCGCATAATAAAATCCGTCCATGCCTGCATCGCCGGCGAGAATCTGCCGCCCTACGGCGCCGGCGACGCCCCAGGCAGCGGCGATCGGCAGTTCGCTTGCATCAGGGCGGCCAGCCAGAAAGCTCAGCACCTGCTGCTCGTTTTCTTCCTGCAATACCGAACAGGTGGCGTACAATAACTGTCCGCCCGGCGCCAGCAGACTCCAGGCGGCATGCAGGATCGCGCGTTGCTGCGCCTTGAGCGCATCGATGTCCTCGGCCCGGCGCAGCAATTTGATGTCGGGATGGCGGCGAATCACGCCGAGCGCCGAACACGGCGCATCGACCAGAATACGGTCGAACCATTGTCCGTCCCACCAATCCCTAGGATTGGAGGCGTCGCCAACGATTGTTTTGGCTTGTAGCCGCAGTCGTTGCAAGTTGTCCTGCACGCGTCGCAGTCGGTCGCTGTCGATATCGATCGCAACCATTTCCTTCAGTTGCGGCTGCATTTCCAGAATATGCGCGGTTTTACCGCCCGGCGCGGCGCACATGTCGAGCACACGCTGTCCTGGCTGAGCGTCGAGCAGGCCGGCCGCCATTTGGGCGGCGGCATCCTGAACCGAAACCAGGCCATCGGCAAATCCCGGCAGCAATTCAACCGGCACGGGTTTATCGAGAATCAGCGCGCCGGCACAAAACGCGAGCGCTTCGGCCGCCATGCCCCTTGCTGCCAACAAATCGCCATAGGCTTGTCTGGAAATCCGCGCCAAGTTGACGCGCAAGACCAGCGGCGGTTGCAGGTTGTTCGCCAGCAGACAGGCTTCCGCCTGTTCGGGCCAGTCGCGGCGGATTTTATCGATGATCCAGTCGGGATGGCTCCAACGCGCGGACGGATTCTCGTCGGCCGCTTGCTCGCATGCGTCCTTTTCTCGGAGGTAGCGCCTGAGCAGCGCATTGACCAGCCCTTTCGCCCAAGGCTTGCGCCCCGCCGCGCCGACCGTTTCGGAGACCGCCGCATGCGCCTTGATGCGCATGTAGCCGAGCTGATAAAGCCCCACCAGTATCAGCAGCCGGATGTGAATGTCCTTCAGCGGTTTTTCCAGAAGTCGAGTCAAAATAAAATCGAGCCGGTGATAATGCCGGCAAACGCCGTAACACAAAGCCTGCACCAAGGCGCGGTCCTGTGCCGACTCCACGGGCTGCAACGCCTGCTCCAGCGCCGCAGTCAACGACTGGCCGTCCGCCACGACCCGGGTCAGCACTTTGGCTGCAATTAATCGTAAATTCACCGTGCGTCAACCCAGTTTCTGGCCATCGATGTCGTGCGCATTCAGAAACGCCTGCGCCGGTATCCGCTTGCCGCCGGGCAATTGCACTTCGAGCAGCCGCAATCGACCGTTGCCCGTCGTCACGTCCATCTGCTTGTGCGCGCAGTTCACCCTGCCGGGCTCGGCTGTTGCGCTTTCGGGGAGCGCTTGCGCGCGCCATATGCGCAACGCTTCTCCATGATACAGAGTTTGCGCAACCGGCCAGGGGTTCAGCCCGCGCACCTGCCTGTCCAAATTGTCCGCCGGTTTCGTCCAGTCGATTGCTGCTTCGCTTTTTTCGAGTTTGGCGGCATAAGTCACCAGGGCTTCGTCTTGTGGCTCGGGCTTGACCGTGCCGGACTCGACTTGCCGCAAGACTTTTTCGAGCCCTATGGGGCCCAAGGCAGCCAATTTGTCATGCAGATCGCCCGCCGTATCTTCGGCTCCGATCGGGATGACTTCTTTATGCAGCATGTCGCCGGCATCCAGCTTTAACACAATGCGCATGATCGTCACGCCGGTTTCCGGGTCGCCCGCCATCAGCGCGCGCTGAATCGGCGCGGCGCCGCGCCAGCGCGGCAAGAGCGAGGCATGGATATTCAGGCAGCCGTATTTCGGCACATCCAACACCGCTTGCGGCAGAATCATCCCGTAGGCGACGACCACCAGCAGATCGGGTTCGAAAGCCGCAAGCTGGCTGACAGCGTCGGCCGATTTCAGCGATTCGGGCTGCAGCACCGGAATACCCGCGACCAATGCGGTTTCCTTGACCGGGCTTGGATGCAATTTACGGCCGCGTCCCGCGGGCCGGTCCGGTTGCGTATAAACGGCGCAAATATCGTGCCCGGAAGCCAGCAGCATCTCCAGAGTTGGCACCGCAAATTCGGGCGTGCCGGCAAAAATAATCCTCATGCGTGGCTGGCTTCCATTTTATGCATCTTTTCGAGTTTCTTCTTAATACGCTGGCGCTTCAACGGCGACAGATAATCGACGAACAATTTACCCTCCAGGTGATCCATCTCATGCTGCACGCAAACCGCTAGCAAGTCATTCGCTTCCAGTTCGAAAGGTTGTCCATCGCGGTTCAGCGCCCTGACTCGGACATGTTCGGCCCTCTGAACCTTTTCAAAAAAACCGGGTACCGACAAACAACCTTCCTCGGATTCCTCGACACCGTCTTTCTCGACGATCTCGGGATTGATCAGACAAATCGGTGCATTTTTTTCCTCACTGACATCCATCACGATCACCCGCTTGTGCACATTCACTTGCGTCGCGGCCAACCCTACGCCCCGCGATTCGTACATCGTTTCGAGCATATCATCGACCAACTTGCGAATCGAATCATCGACCGTCCGCACTTTTTCGGCTTTTTTGCGCAACCTCTCATCCGGAAATTCCAGAATGGTTAAAATACTCAACGAACTCTCCACACTTGATTGATTAATAGTCAATACTGGAATTCTATATGAATTCATCTAAACTTTGAAATCAGACAGTTTAAAAACACTCGGCAGGTTTAATTTATGGCTTTTCGAACAATTCTTCGATTCATAGTTCCATTGGTGTATTGCTCCGCGCTACTGGCTGACGAAGTCAAATTGAATCCTTCCCATCCCGACCGCTATACGGTTGCTCCTGGCGACACGCTGTGGGACATTTCCGGCAAGTTTCTAAAGAATCCGGGACAATGGCCGCTTTTGTGGAGTTACAACAACCAGATCAGAAATCCGCATCTGATCTATCCCGGCGACACGGTCTATTTTTCGATGGTGAATGGGCAGCCGCAGCTGAGTTTTTCCCCGACCGAAACCTTGGGCGTCTCGCCATCCGCCGGCCCCTGCGTACTCAGCGATGCGGACATCAAAAGCGGGCGCACCAGCTTTGCGACGTCGGCGGAAGGCAAGCTGCAACCCTGCATACGCGAATCCGCCACGGCAAAAGCGATTCAATTGATTCCGGCCGAAGCGATTCAGAAATATCTGTCCCTGCCGCGCGTGCTCGGCCAAAACGAATTGAATGCCGCACCTTATATAGTTGATCTGGCCGGAGAACATTTGATTGTCGGCAACGGGGACAAGGTTTATGTACGCGCAATTGATAATCCCCAAACTCTGACTTATTCGGTTTACCGTGAAGGCGATACCTTAAAAAATCCGACCACCCAGGAAGTATTGGGTTTCGAAGCGAAATACATCGCCGACCTGACCTTGCTGGAGCCAGGCGACCCGGCGACTCTGATGATCACGAAGGCAAAACGGGAAATCAACGTCGGCGACCGGATTTTGCCGACCAGCGAGCAGGAAGTCGTGCTGAATTATTTTCCGATGCCGCCCGAGGAAAGCATCAAGGGCAATATCATCGGCGTGCTCGACGGCGTTACGCAAGTCGGCCTTTACAATGTAGTTGTGATCGACAAAGGCGCTGCCGACGGTCTTAAAACCGGCCATGAGTTGTCGATATATCAGCGCGGTAAAATCGCTCGCGACCCTTATAGCCAAGTAAAAAACGACGAGGTGCAAATGCCTGACGAGTATGCCGGCAAGCTGATGGTGTTCCGTCCGTTCGAGCGAGTCAGTTATGCTCTGGTAATGCAGGCGCAAAAAGATATTCATGTCCTGGACAAAGTTCAAACCCCGGAGTAGTCCTACGCCAAACGCATCCTGCGATCTTTCCTATTGGCTTGCGCTGTCGCGCGCGCCGGGAGTCGGCAGCAGAACTTTTTTGAATCTGCTGGAAACGCACTCCCCGGCGCAATTATTTTCCGAATCTTCCTCCGCTCTGGCTGCCCTGGGTCTAAATCCCGCCGCGATCGAAGCTATCAAAAATCCCGATTGGCATATAATCGACAATGATCTATCCTGGTCGACACAATCCGGTCATCACCTCATTACGCTTAACCATCCCTTATATCCCGAGCAACTGAAGCAAATTTCCGATCCACCGCCGGTGCTGTTCGTGCGCGGTCAGGTAGATTTGCTGTCCGGACCGCAAATCGCTATCGTTGGCAGCCGCAATCCTTCCACATTAGGGCGAGAAACCGCGTTTGAATTCGCCAAGGCGCTAAGCGCGCACGGATTCGTGATTTCCAGCGGCCTGGCATTAGGCATCGATGCGGCCGGCCATGAAGGCGCCTTGCATGCACAAGGGCCAACCATCGCAGTGGTCGGTACCGGCCCCGACCGCATTTATCCCGCCGTAAACAAGAACTTGGCCAGCCGAATCATCGAGCAAGGCGCCATCGTAACCGAACTGCCGCCGGGCACGCCGGCCAAGGCGCATCACTTTCCACGCCGCAACCGGATCATCAGCGGCCTGTGCCAAGGCCTGCTGGTTGTCGAAGCGGCCAAGGAAAGCGGCTCGCTGATTTCCGCACGTCTGGCGCTGGAGCAAAACCGCGAAGTATTTGCGATTCCGGGATCGATCCATAATCCATTGGCGCGCGGCTGCAACGCCCTGATCCGCGAAGGCGCCAAACTTGTCGAAACCGTGCAAGATATTATTGAAGAATTACACCAATATTATCAAAAGGATACGAATTACGCACCGACACCGAAACAATCAATGCTTGACCTGGAGCAACAAACATTATTGAATCTTGTCATGTATGACCCCATATCTATCGACTATTTGGTCGAAAAAACCGGCAAATCGGTCGAGATGATTGCCTCGATGCTGCTGATTCTGGAGCTCAATGGTTACATTTCAGCCGTCGCGGGCGGCTGTTATACCCGAATTAAATAATCTCTGGCGAGTGCTATGAAAGAAAATATCTTTGATGTTCTGATGTATCTGTTCGAAAACTATATGGAGGGCGAAATCGAAATCCTTCCCGACAGTGACGTGATCAGAACCGAATTGCTGGAAGCCGGCTTTGAACAGGTCGAAGTCAGCAAGGCCTTTGATTGGCTGGAGTCGTTGAGTTTACAGCGTGCCATTTCGCCGACCATCGCGCCCGCATTCCGCATTTTCAGCGCCGAGGAAAAAACCAAGCTGAGCACCGAATGCCTCGGCCTCATATTATTCCTGGAGCAAAAAGGCATCCTGAGTTCGGCGAATCGCGAGATTGTGATCGATCGGGCGATGGCGCTCGAAAACGAAGAAATTTCAGTCGATAAACTCAAGTGGATCGTGCTGATGGTTCTACTCAGCCAACCCGATCAGGAAATCGCATTCTCGCGAATGGAAGATTTCGTTTACGATCTGATCCCAACCTATTTGCATTAATCATTGAGTTGCAGGACACAAGGTTCAAGATGCAAAAAGCAAACTGAATCTTAGTACTCTGTGCCTTGACCCCAATTTACGGATAAATGAGCAAAAACCTTGTCATCGTCGAATCTCCGGCCAAGGCCAAAACCATCGAGAAATATCTGGGTAAGGATTTTCAGGTGTTGGCTTCCTACGGTCATGTCCGCGATTTGATTCCCAAAGAAGGCGCGGTCGATCCCGACAATCATTTCGCGATGAAATATGAGGTGATTGAGCGCAATCTGCGTCATGTGCAGGTCATCGGGAAGGCGCTTAAAGACGCCGACGCGCTCTATCTCGCGACCGACCCGGACCGGGAAGGCGAAGCGATTTCCTGGCATCTGTATGAGCTTTTAAACGAAAAAAAAGCGCTGAAAAACAAAACGGTGCACCGCGTGGTCTTCCATGAGATCACCAAGAAAGCGGTGACCGAAGCGATCGCGAATCCAGCCGAGCTGGCGATGAATCTGATCAATGCGCAGCAGGCGCGCCGGGCGCTCGATTATCTGGTCGGCTTCAAGCTGTCGCCGCTGCTCTGGAAAAAGATTCGCCGAGGGCTTTCCGCCGGCCGTGTGCAAAGCCCCGCGCTGCGCATGATCGTCGAGCGCGAGATCGAAATCGAGGCATTCAAAAGCCGCGAATACTGGACGATCGATGCGCTGCTGACCGCCGACGAGCAGACCTTCAAGGCTAAGTTGACCCATCTGGCCGGCGAGAAACTGAATCAATTCAGCATCGCCGACCAAACGACGGCGGAACAGGCCAAACAAACGTTGTTGAATGCAGCGGACGGCCGCCTGATCGTCTCCAAGCTCGAAAAGAAGCAGCAGAAACGCAATCCCGCGCCGCCGTTCACGACCTCGACGCTACAACAGGAAGCCGCCCGCAAGCTCGGCTTCACGACAAAGCGCACGATGATGGTAGCCCAGCAACTGTACGAAGGCATCGACATCGGCGGCGAAACGGCCGGCCTGATCACTTATATGCGTACCGATTCGGTCAATCTGTCGATTGACGCGGTCGCCGAAATACGCGAGATGATCGCCGAAAATTACGGCCCCGGCAATGTGCCGAAAGAACCACGCATATTCAAAACCAAGTCCAAAAACGCGCAAGAAGCGCATGAAGCGATTCGGCCGACTTATCCACGCCAACTGCCCGCTCAACTTAAAAGTCATCTCAGCGACGAGCAGTTCAAGCTCTATGACCTGATATGGAAGCGCACGATTGCCTGCCAGATGATCCAGGCGACGATTAACATGATCGCGGTCGATCTGACCTGCGGCGAAGAACCTCAACATGTGTTCAGGGCGACCGGCTCGACGATCGCCGCGCCCGGCTTCATGACGGTGTATCTGGAAGGAAAGGACGACACCAGCGACAGCGACGACAAGGAGAGCTTCCTGCCGCCGCTCGCGGAAGGCCGCCCGGTGCCGCTGAACGACATCGTCAGCACCCAACATTTCACCGAACCGCCGCCGCGCTTCGGCGAAGCAAGCCTGGTCAAGGCGCTCGAAGAACACGGAATCGGCCGACCCTCGACCTACGCTTCGATCATCTCAACGCTACAGAACCGCGAGTACGCGACGCTCGAAAACAAACGCTTCCATCCGACCGATGTCGGCCGCATCGTGAACAAGTTTTTGACCGAGCATTTCACGAAGTATGTCGACTACGACTTTACCGCGAAACTCGAAGACGATCTCGACGCGGTGTCGCGCGGCGAAAAAGACTGGATACCGTTGATGAGCGACTTCTGGAAGCCGTTCAACACGCTGATCCAGGAAAAGGATGAAAACGTGCAGCGCAAGGATGTGACTCAGGAGGCGCTCGATGAAAACTGCCCTGAATGCGGCAGCCCGTTGTCGATCCGTCTGGGACGTAACGGCCGTTTCATCGGCTGCACCAATTATCCGGGCTGTTCCTATACCCGCAACCTGAACGAAGATCAAAACGAGGCAGTAGAGCCGGAAGTGGTCGAAGGCCGGGTTTGCCCGAAATGCGCCTCGCCGTTGGTGTTAAAAGCAGGACGCTACGGCAAATTCATCGGCTGCAGCGCCTATCCGAAATGCCGTCATATCGAGCCGTTGGAAAAGCCGCTCGATACCAGTGTCGAATGTCCACAGTGCAAGAAAGGCAGTATCCTGAAGCGCAAATCGCGCAGCAACAAGATTTTTTATTCCTGTTCCGAATATCCGAAATGCGACTATGCGCTCTGGAATGCACCGATCAAGGAAAGCTGCCCGGAATGCAACTGGCCGGTCCTAACCGTCAAGGAAACCAAGCGGCGCGGCGTCGAAAAAGTTTGCCCGCAGAAAGCCTGCAAGTACGCTACTCCTTATGAAGGCGATCCCGCCGACGCGGAAGGACCGAAAGAAGCCCGCACCTGATATGCCGAAAATCATTATCTATACGACCAAAATCTGCCCTTACTGCATCATGGCGAAGCGCTTGCTCGACAGAAAAGGCGTCAGCTATACCGAAATCAATGTCGATGCGGATCCCGACCAACGTGAGGAAATGATGCGCAAAAGCAAAAGGCGCACGGTGCCGCAAATCTTTATCGACGACCGTCATATCGGCGGCTTTGATGATTTGTATGCGCTGGATCAACTGAACCAGCTAGACTCGTTATTTGAGCGCGGGTAAGGCCCCATTTGACGCGCGGATACTACTTGTACGATCCAGAAGATAGAACGCCACCACAAGGACAATCTGTATATCGAGCAGTGCCGTACCCCCCTGGGAGCTCCCCTTGAGATCGGAAGATTTGCAGGGAGCATCCATCGCCATCTCAAGGAATATTAAAGGTTAAAACCCTAATTCCGCCTCGTCGAGGTCGTCAAACTCTTCCCGCAGACGCTTTTTTTCCCAATAAATTTCGATTTTTCGACGCGCATCGCGTTTGATCGTGTCGTTTTCACTCGCATCCAAAGACGAAAATTCAGCGTCGTCGAAAATGTCTTCTTCATGATCGATTTGACTCATCGGTTCGGCGGGTTTGTTCGCCAGTTTTGCGGAAGTTCTTGCCATGGTTATACTCTATCAAAAACAGGATGCTTCCCGGCGGGCTTTGCCGGGAAAGATCAGAAATAAATTCAATTCATAAATTCGGCGTTCGGCATCGGTACGCTCTTCGTTTCAAACTGCCAAACCCAAAGAATCTTAAGAATAATGGCAGCGGCTTCGCCAAATTTCAATGGCGCATGGCCGCTATTTCCGGTTTAATGACCTGCTCACAATGGCTGTAAACCGCTTTATCTACAGACAGCCGCAGGAGCTGACGCGACCTATGAAATAGGAAGTCGGCTAAACAAGCCTCGCCGAATCAATAAACTGCCGATTACCCTCAAAAGACTCAGAAAACCTTCAAAAGTTCTTTGACTCGATTGCTCTCTCGCGGAGCCATCAGCCAAAACAGGGTGCGCTTAGCCAACGCCGGCCCACCCTGCAACTTAACTAGCTACTGCTTTCCGAGCAAATAATCCAGCCACAGATTCGACAGCTTTTCCTGTACCGTATTCTGCCTGAGACGCGCATTCAGATGCGGGAAATCGACCTTGTCCAGATCCTGATCTTGGTTATAACATGAATACACGAAATATTCCTTGCCGGACTCCGCATCGACATGCTTGCACAAGCATTGCGCACAGATGCCTTTCATCATGCACTGCATCGGCGAGTTGATCGAACCGATCGCATGCTGAACCTTGTTCAGATAAGGCTTCAAGACATTGAAGCGCGCATCCTTGACTGCTGCCATCATCCGGTCCGAGCCTATCACGATCAGATGATCGACGTCGGACAGCGAAACCGGTTGTGCGCCCAGTTCACCCTTCGCATAGGCGACCATACATTCGAGGATGTTGCCGACGAAAGTCTTGTCCTGAGGTCGCGTCGGCTTGAACGCTTCGGCGCCGGGGGTGTTATCGACCGACCAGATGATCACATCGGATGCCGCCTCGATGTCTTCGACCTTGAAAATGTCCTGGCGGTATTTGTAGCCGGCGAAATAAATCACCTTATTGCCGGCATTGCGCAACGCCTTGCCGATCGAGAACAATACCGCATTGCCGAGGCCACCGCCGATCAACAAGACCGTTTGCCCGGTCGGAATCTCGGTCGGGGTGCCGGTAACGCCCATCAGGATCAACGGATCGCCAACTTTCCAGGTCGCGCACAGCCGCGAGGACGAGCCCATTTCGAGCGCGATCAACGAAATCGTGCCTTTTTCCTTGTCGACTTCAGCGCCCGTCAGCGCCAGTCCTTCGGCGGCCAGCACGGTGCCTTCTTTGACAGGCGCATGGGCTTCGAAATTTTGCAGACGGTAGAATTGGCCCGGTTCAAATTTTCTCGCCGCCATCGGCGCCTTTACAATCACCTCAATGATCGTCGGGGTCAGGCGGTTGATCGCGACGATCGTCGCGGTGAAAGCTTCGTCCAAAGAGGCGAAAAATTGTTTTAACTCCGCGTTCCGCTGCGTTTGCAAGGACGGATCGAGCCCCGCCAATTCCTTTGCGAACAATTGGGCGATATAGGAATAGCCGTTTTTCGCGCTTGCCATCGCCTTCACGACATTGCCGGCATAAACCGGATGGTTGTCGCCGTAGAAGCTGATGAATTTACCGTCCTGTTGATACGAGGTCAACGGCGCAGGCAAGCCGAGTTTCGGCGCGACTTCATCATGCATCGGCACCAATTCCAGATTGCCGTCGCGCCATTCCGGCTGGTAGCGTTGGAAGAACCATTTGTCCATCACGAAGGTGTCCGGATACTCGCTCTGATAGATCGTGTTCGGCGAGGTACCCGCCGCGACATACAGATTGCGTAGCGGAACTGTCACCATCTTTTTCTTGCTGACCCAGCGGCCATCTTCGAATTCGAGTTTTTCGAACTCGACCGCGCGCAAATGACCGTATTCGTCAGGAATCGCGCTGACCGGACTCATGCCTTCGGCAAGCGCAATGCCTTCTTCAAGCGCTTCGGAGATTTCCTCGTGGTTTTGCCGGTAAGCCGGCGCATCCTTCATGCCTTTACGGTAGAACAGCGTCACGCCGCCCCAGCCTTCGACCAGCGGCTGGAAGCTCGGCTTCCCGCCGACGGCTTTAGCGCGCTCACGTTCGGCGCGAATCGCGCGGCCGTGGCCCAGGAACTCATCCAGAATTATCGTTTCTTCCTGGTCGTAGCGTTTACGGACCGTTTCTTCGCCGTAGATAGCCGCCAGCGTTTCATAACGGCCGAGCAGCTTTTCGACCTGCACCGGATAATACGCCATCAGTTCGGTCGCGGTATCGATTGCGGTCAAACCGCCGCCGATCACGCCGGCCGGCAGACGCACCTGCAGGTTCGCCAGCGACGACGACTTCGCCGCGCCGGTCAATTGCAGCGCCATCAAGAAGTCGGACGCCTTGCGGATGCCGCGCATCAGATTGTTCTTCAGATCGATGATCGTCGGTTTGCCGGCGCCGGAGGCGATACAGATATGGTCGAAACCCATCTTCCAGGCGTCCTCGATCGTGACCGTGCCGCCGAAGCGCACGCCGCCGTAAGCGCGGAACGCGTTCCGGCGCAGCAGGGTCAGGTAGATCACTTTCAGGAAGTTCTTGTCCCAGCGCACGGTGATGCCGTATTCGGCGACGCCGCCGAAACCGGCCAGGATGCGCTTGTCCAAATCTTCGTAAAGCACGCGGAAATCCGCGATCGGCTGAGGCGCCCTATCGCCGTCGCCGGTCAAGACTGCGGGCAACGGCTCCAGTTTCAGGCCGTCGATGCCGGCCACGCCGAAGCCTTCGTTCAGGAGGTAATGGCTCATCGTATAACCGGCAGGGCCGAGGCCGACGACCAGCACGTTCTTGCCGTTATAGGGTTTCATGACCGGGCGCTTGACGTTCAGCGGATTCCAGCGCGTCAGCAGGCTGTAGATCTCGAAACCGTAAGGCATGAACAACACGTCGGTTAAGACATTGGTTTCGATCTGCGGAATGTTGACCGGATCGGTCTTTTGGTAGATGCAGCCCTTCATGCAGTCGTTGCAAATCCGGTGGCCGGTGCCGGGACACATCGGATTGTCGACGATGATGATCGCCAGCGCGCCGATATTGTCGCCGCCGCGCTTGACCAGGTGCATCTCGGAAATCTTTTCTTCGAGCGGGCAGCCGGTTGTGGTAACCCCAAGCGGATCAACCTTGAAGGTATTGGTCTTTTTGTTGCGCATGCCTTTCGAGCAGGAGTCGGTGTCGCGCTCGTGGCAATAGATGCAGTGATCGACTTCGGATAAGGATTGCCGCTCATTGAAACGCGGATCGGTCAGTTTGAAACCGTCGCGGCGGCGGCGATGCGCGAGTTCGCCCATCCAGACCGAAAATTCGCCCTTGTCGACCACGTCATGTTCGACCAAATTCTCGAAATCGCGTTTATCGGGAAACTTGAAGCTGAGCCAATGCTCGGTAATCTGAGGATCATGCTGCGCAATGAAACTCCAACGCTGCGCCAAATCCATCAAGCCCTCGACGAAGCCGGCCGCATCAGCCGCCGCGATGATGCCCGCAAACGCCTGCGCGGCTTCGGCATGCGCGGCAAGTTTCGCGCGCAGTTGCTCGGCCGCTGCGTCCGCAGCCGGATAAGTGCCTTCCTTGCCCTTGGCAACCGCCTTGTAGTGGCTCGACAGGCAGCCGATCACCGCGCCGGCGCGCGCGACCCGGCGCTCGGCGTCGGAGTCCCCGGCCGCCTCGGGGAAAGCCGCCTGGATCAACAACTCG
The DNA here is from genome assembly GCF_035916875.1 of Methylomicrobium sp. Wu6. NCBI lineage: Bacteria > Pseudomonadati > Pseudomonadota > Gammaproteobacteria > Methylococcales > Methylococcaceae > Methylomicrobium > Methylomicrobium sp. Wu6. Next base: position 53,925 of record NZ_JAXUHN010000085.1, on the reverse strand, counting down.
AAACGGTTTTTGATGCCGTCAACATCCCAATCCGCGATCGCCTGATCCCTGAAGACCAGGTTCAGCTTCGCCACGACCTCATTCTTGTAAGTGAAAACGGTCTCGAATTCTTCCTTGATCTTTCTCGCCTGCTCTTGATGCGCGCCTTCGACGCCGAACAGTTTCGCGACGAACTGCCCAACATAAGGACCCATCTTGACTAGCATATCGGAAATCGCCTCGGGCGCCATGCCTTCGCCCTGACATTGGCGGTAAGCGGCAAATTGATCGAACAAGTCGGCATCATGCCGTTTCACCGAAGCATCGAACGCTTCCAGCAAATCATTCAGGCGCAGGGCGTCGTATAAATCAGGATAAGTAAAGCCGGGAATTCCAAGCGTAAAGTCGTTTTGATCCATAGTCACTTAAGGTTGATTAGCTCAAGACAGTCCAAACGGTGCGAACAGTTCGCCTGCGTAAGTTCTTATGAGAATTGCAAATGAGTCGGTTTAACCCACCATTATATAAAATATTTATTGACTTTCCTACAAAAATCTAATATTTCCCTTTGAGCCTCTACAAATTTGAGCTTTCCTTAAGGTATCTCGCGAACACCAAGTTTACCGGCATTTTGAAAATTGCCGGAACCCGTTGATTGCATAAAAAGCTATCCCGGTTATCCACAAGTTTTGTGGATAACTCTGTGAGTAAGCTGAAAATAACCACCCGCAATTGGCGCCCGCCTTGGTCCTCAGCCGGATTGCTCCTGAATTGATCAGGCAGTTTAGAATTAGAAGTTTATAATTTAATATCAACAGGATATAAATATATTGCCGATTGCGTACGCGCCAGTGAATTGACAAAATCTCGGCTAATCGGCAACAGGAACAGACAAGATGCACGGTTTTTCATTCTGTGGAAAAATCGACAGCAAAATCCGGCGCACTCAATCAAGTCCCCTACAGAATCAAAACCGCTTTTTCCCACCCTCCGCGCGCAAATCGCTGAAAGTCCAATGCAAATTATCCGATTGTGTTATACAATAGGCAGTTTTGAAACGTCTCCCGAGTCATCGGACGTAATTAAATAGATCAGCCATGCGATGCCCGTTTTGCTCGGCGCAGGATACGCGCGTTCTGGATTCCAGATTAACGAATGAAGGCGACCAGGTTCGCCGCCGCCGCGAATGCACGATCTGCAAGGAACGGTTCACGACTTTCGAAGTCGCTGAACTGACCCTGCCGCGCGTAGTCAAACGCGATGGCAGCCGCGAGCCGTTCGACGAAAAGAAGTTGCGTTCAGGCATGTTGAAAGCGCTCGAAAAACGCCCGGTCAGCGGCGATGACATCGAAGTGGCGCTGACCCGTCTCAAAAAAGAATTGATGAGCTCCGGCGACCGGGAAATTTCCGCGCAACAACTCGGCGAAAAAGTCATGCACGAGTTGAGCCATCTCGATCATGTCGCGTACGTCCGCTTCGCCTCGGTTTACCGAAGTTTCCAGGATGTCAGCGAATTCACCGACATGATCAAGCATCTGCAAAAAAAATAGATGGCATCCGCAAGCGTTCAGGATTATCGCTACATGGCCAGAGCTCTGCAACTGGCCCGCAACGGAATCTATACCACGCATCCGAATCCGCGCGTCGGCTGCGTACTGGTTCGCTGCGATCAAGTTATCGGTGAAGGCTGGCATGTCAAGGCCGGCGACGATCATGCCGAAATCGCGGCGCTCAAAAACGCGGACAACGCCCAAGGCGCGACCGCTTATGTCACGCTGGAACCGTGCAGCCATCACGGCAGGACGCCGCCCTGCGCCGATGCCTTGGTCAAGGCCGGCGTCAGCAAAGTCGTGGCGGCGATGCAGGACCCAAATCCCCTGGTAGCCGGCAACGGCTTGGCGAGGCTCCGGGAAGCCGGCATCGAAACCGTTTGCGGCGTACTGGAAAACGATGCGCGCCGGTTGAATCGCGGCTTCATTCAACGTATGAGCCAAGGCCGTCCTTTCGTGCGCAGCAAGCTCGCAATGAGCCTGGACGGGCGCACCGCGCTCGCGTCCGGCGAGAGCAAATGGATCACCTCCGGCGCTGCCCGCCAGGACGTACATCGGCTCCGTGCGCAAAGTTCCGCCATTTTGACCGGCATCAATACCGTGCTGGCCGACGACCCGGCGTTGACCGCGCGCATCGACGAAAACGTTCTTCAACCACTCAGGATCGTGCTGGATACCCAGTTGCGGATGCCGGCAGGCGCGCAACTGGCGAAACTGCCTGGGCGCAGCCTGATTTTGACATGCAGCGAAGATCGGAACAAAATGGCTTTATTGCAGGACGCCGGCTTTGAAATTCATCATTTGCAAGCGATTGACGGCCGGATCGATTTGAATGCCCTGATGACGTATTTGGCCGGGCAGCAAATCAACGAATTGTTTGTCGAAGCGGGCCCCACCTTGAACGGCGCATTACTGGCCGAGAACTTGGTCGATGAATGGATTGTCTACATGGCGTCCTGTATATTGGGCGACCGGGGACGCGGTTTGTTCTCCCTGCCGGATATCGAATCGATGGCCGATAAGAAAATGCTGAAACTGGCCGATGTCAGGCAGGTAGGGCCGGATTTGAAATTGACCTATACCGTGTAGGTACGCAACTCGTACCTTTCCAGAGCTGCCGGACTTCTGCAAACTTGGATAAGGTACGCACAGCGCACCTACACCGTTATTTTTAATAAATATTCGCTTATTCCCATGTTCACAGGCATCATCTTGGCAGTCGGCAAAGTCACCGCGATCGAGCAACGGGCCGGCGATTGCCGCCTGACCATCGACACAGGCAAGCTTTCGCTGAATGACGCCGCGCTCGGCGACAGCATCGCGGTGAACGGCGTCTGTCTGACCGCGATCGCGCTCGGCCCACATACGTTTTCCGCCGACGTCTCGAACGAAACCTTGTCCCGCACCAGCCTGAAATCCGCCACGGTCGGCACGCCGGTCAATCTGGAATTGGCATTGACGCCTTCGACCCGGCTCGGCGGCCATATCGTCAGCGGCCATGTCGACGGTCTCGCGACCGTGATCGACAAAAAACCGGATGCGCGTTCGGTGCGCTTCAAGTTCAAGGCGCCGGACCAGCTGGCCAAATACATCGCCGAAAAAGGCTCGGTTTGCCTCGACGGGATCAGCCTGACCGTCAATGAGGTCGACGGCAACGTTTTCGGCGTGAACATCGTGCCGCATACGCTGAAGGAAACCACGCTCGGTTTTGCAGCGCCCGGAACTGTCGTGAATCTCGAGGTCGATCTTCTGGCCCGCTATCTGGAGCGCCTGATGCTCGGCCAGAAAGCCGAACCGGAACAAAAGGTGACTCTCGACCTGCTGCAGCGCAGCGGTTTTTTAGGCTGATACGCTCACGGAACCCTCATGAATACGATCGAAGAAATCATCGAAGACTTGCGCCAGGGCAAGATGGTCATCATCATGGACGATGAGGACCGCGAGAACGAAGGCGACCTGGTCATGGCTGCCGCGTTTACCCGCCCCGAGGACATCAACTTCATGGCGCGCTACGGCCGCGGCCTGATCTGCCTGACGCTGACCAGCGAACGCTGCCAGCAGCTGCGCTTGCCGTTGATGACCAATGAAAACAAGACCGCGCATTCGACCAACTTCACCGTGTCGATCGAAGCGGCGACCGGCGTCACGACCGGCATCTCGGCCGCCGACCGCGCACGCACGGTCCAATGTGCGGTCGCCCCGAACGCGAAGGCGGACGATCTGATCCAGCCCGGACACATCTTCCCATTGATGGCAAAATCGGGTGGAGTGTTAAACCGGGCCGGCCATACCGAAGCCGGCTGCGATCTGGCGCGCCTGGCCGGCGTCGAACCGGCCGCGGTGATCGTCGAGATTCTGAATGACGACGGCACGATGGCAAGGCGCCCCGATCTCGAAAAATTCGCCGCCGAACACCAGCTGAAGATCGGCACGATCTCCGACCTGATCCATTACCGCATTCAGCACGAAAACACCCTCGAACGGATCAGCGAATGCGCACTGCCGACCGAATTCGGCGATTTCAGGCTTTATGCCTACCAGGACCGCAACGACAACAATCTGCATCTGGCGCTGGTGATGGGACAGGTGTCCGGCGACGAGCCGGTGCTGGTCAGGGTGCATGCGCGCAATGTACTCGACGATCTGTTTGCATCCAAACGCAACGCCAGCAGCGTTTCGATTCGCGCCGCAATGCAGAAAATCGCCGAAGCAGGGCGCGGTGTGCTGGTCGTGATCCGGCGTAGCGAGGACACCAAATCGCTGGTCGAACTGATTCATCGCTATCAATTGCAGGACAACGGCATTCACGTCAACGACGACGAATTCGAAGCGCCGGACTGGCGCATGACCGGCACCGGCGCGCGCATTCTGGCCGACCTTGGCGTACACAAGTTGAAAGTCTTGGGCGCACAGAAAAAATATGTCGGCCTGTCGGGCTTCGACCTGGAAGTTGCCGAACATGTCGGCTGCGGACCTGCTGACGAACCCTCTTAGCTCATTCTTCTTAAACCCTGAGCGAGCAGGGATTTTTTAAACAAGCGTATTCTCGTAAATGAGAACACGTTGCGCATGGCCTCGGTTTGCCTGCGTATTTCACTTTAACAGTGCGGATTTTCTATGAGCATTACCACGTTTGAAGGCAATTTCTCGGCGGAAGGCGGCAAATTTTGCATCATCGCCTCTCGTTTCAATAGCTTTATCGTCGAACAACTCGAGGCCGGCGCGATCGATACCCTGGTTCGCCATGGCGCGAATAAGGCGGACATCCACCTGGTCAAGGCTCCCGGCGCGTTCGAATTGCCTTTGGTCGCGCAGCGTATCGCCGCCTCGCAAAAATATCATGCGATCATCGCGATCGGCGCAGTGATTCGCGGCGGCACGCCGCATTTCGAATATGTCGCGGGCGAATGCGTTAAAGGACTCGCCGGCGTTTCCTTGCAATACAACGTGCCGGTCAGCTTCGGCGTATTGACCGTCGATACGATCGAACAGGCGATCGAACGCGCCGGCACCAAGGCCGGCAACAAGGGCGCCGAAGCGGCCCTGTCCGCGATCGAGATGGTCAGTCTGTTCAACCGGCTGGATAGCTGATGAGCCAGGCTCGCACCAATGCCCGCCAAGCCGCTGTCCAGGCTTTGTACCAATGGCAAATGAGCGGACACAATCTCGGCGAAATCGAACGCCAGTTTCTCGAAGACGGCCGCCTGAAAGATGCGCAGAAAAGTTATTTCAACGAGTTATTATTCGGCGTACCGAAAAACCTGGATACGATAGACCAACTTTTGACTGAATTTATCGACCGCCCGATCGACAAGATCGATCCGGTCGAACGAGCGATATTGCGGATCGGCGTTTACGAACTGGAACACCGCCCGGACATGCCGTACCGGGTGATCCTGAACGAAGGCATCAATCTAGCCAAGTGTTTCGGCGCCGACGGTAGCCATAAATATGTAAACGGCATCCTCGACAAAGTCGCACAGAAGAAGCGCGCAACGGAAGTCAAGCGTGGCAAGGGCGCAGGGACTCGGGTGCGGGATTCGGAGTAAATTACACAAGACGGGGTTTACAACCCCGTCTTAACGTTTCGGCGCTCCCATTATTTCCGAAACGTGCAAAAACTTTGCTGACGGGCCAACATACCCCGTCCGGCCGGCTTTGTCCTTACACATTGTTCTTGATTTATGCCCCTCTCCGAATTCTCGCTCATCCGGCGTTTTTTTACCGAGCAAAAAATCACCAATCCAAGCACCCAACTCAGTATTGGCGACGACTGCGCCTTGCTTTCGATTCCCGAAGGCTACGAACTCGCGATCACCGCCGACACGATGGTCGAAAACGTGCATTTCTTTGCCGGCGCCGACCCGAAACAGTTGGGGCATAAATTGCTGGCGGTCAATCTCAGCGATCTGGCCGCGATGGGCGCAAAGCCCTTGTCGGTGACGCTAGCCTTGACCCTGCCGAAAGTCGATGAAGCCTGGCTAACCGCTTTCGCTGAAGGCTTTCTGGGGCTCGCGGCCCGTTACTCCGTCGATCTGATCGGCGGCGACACCACCTCGGGTCCGTTGACCCTGACCGCGCAGGCAATGGGACTCGTTCCGAAAGGTCAATCTTTAAAACGATCCGCGGCCAAACCCGGCGATGATATCTATGTAACCGGCAACCTCGGCGATGCCGGGCTCGGCTTGAAAATCCGTCAGGGTTACCGTTGCGGCCAACCGGGCGCGGCCTTACAGCGTTTTGATCAGCCGGAACCCAAATGCGCCGAAGGATTGGCGCTGCGCGGCATTGCAAATGCCTGCATCGACATCTCGGACGGGCTTGCCGGCGATCTCGGCCATATCCTCGAACAAAGCGGCGTCGGCGCCACGATAGACTGGGCTGCATTGCCGCTGTCGGCGGAAGTGCAGGCATATTGTGATGCGACCGGCGACTGGCGGCTGCCGCTCTCGGCCGGAGACGATTACGAGCTGTGTTTTACGGTCAGCCCCGAAAAAGCTTCATATTTACCGTTCGAATGTCATAAAATCGGTGTAATCGAGACGGCGCCCGGGCTTCGGCTGCACAAAGCGGGCACGGTACATTCATTAAAAGCACAAGGCTATGAGCATTTTTCATAAATCAGGACTCGGTCAGAACCAATTGACCTCCCGGCAGATCATGACCGATCCGGTGCTGTTTCTGGCCTTCGGTTTCGGCTCCGGCCTCGCCAAGAAAGCGCCCGGCACCTGCGGCACGCTTGCTGCGATCCCGCTGTACTGGCTGATCATTCAAGCCGGCCTGCCGATCTACAGCCTGCTGACTATCGCCTCGACCATTGCCGGCATCTGGATTTGCGGCATCGCCGCCGACAAACTCGGCGAGCACGATTTCGGCGGCATCGTCTGGGACGAAGTCGCCGGTTATCTGATCACGATGTGGCTGGTGCCTTTTACCTGGAAAGCGGTGCTGCTCGGCTTCGTACTGTTTCGGATCTTCGACATCATCAAACCCTGGCCGATCAAATGGATCGATCAAAAAGTGCAAGGCGGTCTCGGCATCATGCTCGATGACGTGCTGGCCGCCGTTTTCGCGGGCGCCTTGCTATGGTTTGCCGCGCAGCAAGGATGGGTCTGAGTTCAGGCCTTTGATCATGCCGGATAACACCGCCGTCAAACTCCGAGACCGCATCCTCAATATCGCACACCGCGGCGCGCGCGCCTTTGCGCCTGAAAATACCTTGGAGGCATTCGCGAAGGCGCACACGATTGGCTGTGACATGATCGAACTGGACGTTCATCTATCCGCAGATAACGAAATTATCGTCCATCACGACGATAATTTGCTCCGCTGTACCGATGTCAAAGATAAATTTCCGGACCGGCCGAGTTATTTCATTTCCGATTTCTATTTCGAAGAGCTCAACCAACTCGATGCCGGTAGCTGGTTTGCGCGTGAATTGGCTCTTCCGGCCGAGAGTCGGCAAGGTTTCCTGCAAAGCCTGACGCCGGAAGAATTCGCGCGCTACATCAGCCCGCAAGATCTCGCGCGTTATGCGTCCGGTACGATCAATGTGCCGACGCTCGGACAAACGCTAGAGCTTTCCCGAAACCTCGGTTTATGGGTCAATATCGAACTCAAGATGCTGCCGCGCATGTACCCCGGATTAACCGATGCGGTGCTCGATCTGGTCGATGAGATGGGATTGCAGACCGACGTTCTGATTTCATCATTCGATCACGAACAATTGCGGAGGGTGCGCCAACGTTCGCCGGCCGTTCAGACCGCGGTTTTGACCAACGAACGCCTGGCGTTGCCGGGCGAGTATCTTCAGCGCATCGGTGCCGACGCCTTTCATCCGGGTACCGAACCCTTGGGCCTCCATTCGCTGACGCGGACTCTGGATGCTGGTGCAGTCAGTGCCGTGCGTAAACTGGACAAGCGCGTGAATGTCTGGACCTGCAACGACAAGGACGAAATGCGGCAATTGATCGCGGCGGGCGTGACCGGTTTGATTTCGGATTATCCGAATCGCGTTCGAGAGGTTCTTGACGAATTAGGCGCTATGATAGACTAAGCCGAATAGGTTTCTGGTCAGGTACGTCCGACTCACAACCTGGCTTGCATCCATCCGGTTAAAAAACGAGGCATTCAGCCAGGAGGTTTACTCATGAAACTAGAATTTCACGGCGCCGATCAAAACGTAACGGGTTCCTGCCATCTGCTGGAGGCCGCCGGTAAGAAAATATTGATCGATTGCGGACTCTATCAGGGCGGCCGCGAGATGGAGGAAGAAAATGCAGAGCCTTTCGGGTTCGATCCTGCCGCCATCGATTACCTGCTGCTGACTCACGCTCACCTGGATCATTGCGGACGCATACCGTTATTGATTAAACAAGGATTTACCGGTGAAATCATTGCCACGGCGGCATCCTGTGAATTGGCGCGCATAGTGCTCCTGGATTCTGCGAAGCTGATGGAAGATGAAGCCAACTATAAAACCAAAAAGGCCTCCCGCCACGGCCAAAAAGAACGAATTGAACCGCTGTATAATGTCGTTGATGTGCTGAACTGCTTCGGTTTTTTCGGCCGCATCGCGAATTACGACCAGCCTTTCGTTATCGATGGCGGGATTCAGGCGACTTTTATCGATGCCGGACATATTCTAGGTTCCGCCTCCATCGTGCTGGACATTGAACATCAGGGGCGGCAGCACAGGATCCTGTTTTCCGGCGATCTGGGTTATAGCGCCCGGGCCATCATCAGGGATCCGACCCCACCGCCGCATGCCGATATTGTGGTCATGGAAACCACTTACGGCGACCGGCTGCATAAACCCCTGGAACCGACACTGGAAGAATTCTATACGGCGATTAGCAAAACCCTAGCCCGGGGCGGCAATGTCATTATTCCGAGTTTTGCACTGGAACGTGCGCAGGAGCTGCTTTATTATTTGCGCGAAGGGATTGAACATGGGCGATTGCCGTCTTATCTTCCGGTTTTTCTCGATTCGCCGATGGCGATCTCCGCCACCCAGATTTTTCAACGCCACCCCGAGTGTTTTGACATGGAAACCTGTGCAACTTTAGCATCGGGTCAGGATCCGTTTATGTTTCCCGGTTTACATTTTGCGCGGGAAACGGCCGATTCGATGGCGATTAATAATTTCTCCGGCGGCGCCGTGATCATCGCCGGGTCCGGCATGTGCACCGGCGGCCGGGTCAAGCACCATCTCAAGCACAATCTTTGGGGTCGGAATAATGCAATTATTTTTGTGGGTTTTGCCGCATACGGGACTTTGGCGCGCCAGATTGTGGACGGTGCCAAAGAAGTGAAAATCTTCGGCGAAGAAATTCCGGTCAATGCCGGCATTTATACAATAGGCGGGTTCTCCGCTCACGCAGATCAGGCCGAATTACTGGCCTGGCACCGACGAACGGGCCAGCCGAAGACGACTTTTCTGGTCCATGGCGATAAAGACGTCATCCCGATATTCGCCAACAAACTGATAAATACTCGGGTGGAAATACCTGCCGTGCATCAGCGCTATAATTTGGAGGAGTGTCTTTAAATTTTACGTATTCTTCCAGCTAACCCCAATGCATTCGAATCCAACCAATAGCGTGGACCCATTCATCGCTGAAGCCGTCGCCGCAACGGAAACCGCGGGCTCGCGGAAGGTAAATGGACCACGAATAAAAATGTGATGATTATTAACGGCATTATCTCGGTTATAAAAAACAGACGGGAAAGTTGGTCGTCTATTACATACCGGGCGAGACGGTCACCTCTTTCTACTGAATGGTAGATGAGCGGACGTAGCTATAGCCTTGATTTCCGCGACGTTCAAGATAAATATAAGAATCTAGCCAATGAATTAATCTTTTTGGCATGGCTCATGCCGAGTTATCTAAGCAAGAAACCGGAGGACAACCAAAGTTGCCAGGTATTGCGGACGGGATCAATATCCCGTCCGGCTCAAGCCTCAGAAACTGCTACGGGGAAAGAAGCAAGCGCTACACCTTATGGTAAATATCCGCGCCTTCTTCGAGAAACTGCTTCGATTTCTCATCCATGCCTTTCAGCAGGGCCTCCTCTTCGTTCAGTCCTTTCTCGGCCGCATAATCGCGCACGTCCTGACTGATCTTCATCGAGCAGAAATGCGGGCCACACATCGAGCAGAAATGCGCGATCTTCGCCGATTCCTTCGGCAGCGTTTCGTCATGGAATGTGCGCGCCTTTTCGGGATCGAGACCGATATTGAACTGGTCTTCCCAGCGGAATTCGAAACGCGCCTTCGACATCGCGTTGTCGCGCGCCTGCGCGCCCGGATGACCCTTCGCCAGATCGGCCGCATGCGCGGCGATCTTGTAGGTCACGATGCCTTCGCGCACGTCCTGCTTGTTCGGCAATCCCAGGTGTTCCTTCTGCGTCACATAACAGAGCATCGCACAGCCGTACCAGCCGATATTCGCCGCGCCGATCGCGGAGGTGATGTGGTCGTAGCCCGGCGCGATGTCGGTGGTCAATGGCCCCAGGGTATAGAAAGGCGCCTCGCCGCATTCCTCGAGTTGCTTTTCCATGTTGACCTTGATCATGTGCAAAGGCACGTGGCCCGGGCCTTCGATCATCGTCTGCACGTCGTGCTTCCAGGCGATCTGGGTCAACTCGCCGAGCGTTTCGAGCTCGCCGAACTGCGCCGCGTCGTTCGCATCGTAAATCGAGCCCGGACGGAGGCCGTCGCCGAGTGAGAACGACACGTCATAGGCTTTCATGATCTCGCAGATTTCTTCGAAATGCGTGTACAGGAAGCTTTCGGTATGGTGCGCGAGACACCACTTCGCCATGATCGAACCACCGCGCGAGACGATGCCGGTCATCCGCTTCGCGGTCAACGGCACGTACTGGAGCCTGACGCCCGCATGGATCGTGAAATAATCGACGCCCTGCTCGGCCTGCTCGATCAAGGTATCGCGGAAAATTTCCCAGGTCAGTTCCTCGGCCTTGCCGTTGACCTTTTCGAGCGCCTGATAGATCGGCACCGTGCCGATCGGCACCGGCGAATTGCGCAGGATCCATTCGCGGGTCTCGTGGATATTTTTGCCGGTCGACAAATCCATGATCGTGTCGCCGCCCCAGCGGATGCCCCACAGCATCTTTTCGACTTCTTCCTCGATCGACGAAGTAACCGCCGAATTGCCGAGGTTGCCGTTGATCTTGACCAGGAAGTTGCGGCCGATGATCATCGGTTCGAGTTCCGGATGGTTGATGTTGGCCGGAATGATCGCGCGGCCGCGGGCGACTTCGCTGCGCACGAATTCGGGCGTGATCACGTCCGGAATCGAGGCGCCGAACGATTGACCGGGATGCTGACCCTGACATAAGTCGCGCATCTCGTCCATCTTCTGGTTTTCGCGGATCGCGATGAATTCCATTTCCGGCGTGATGATGCCCTTCCGCGCATAATGAATTTGCGAGACGTTCATGCCCGCCTTCGCGCGGCGAGGCTTCCGGATATGTTCGAAACGCAGGTGCGCGGTCGCGGGATCGTGCAGGCGTTGATGGCCAAAGACCGAAGTCGGGCCGGCCAACTCCTCGGTGTCATTGCGTTCCAGAATCCAGTTGGCGCGAACTGAATGCAATCCCTTTTTCAGATCGACCGAGACATTCGGATCGGTATAGACACCCGAGGTATCATATACATAAAGCGGCGGATTTTTTTCGGCGCCGAAATGCGCGGGCGTATCGGACAGGGTGATTTTGCGCATCGGCACCTGGATGTCCGCGCGGCTGCCCTGCACATAGATTTTTTCCGATGCGGGATAAGGATCGATTTTGACCTGGCTGACCGCGTCGGCGGTCAGGTCTTTAAGAACGGCGCTCATTGCGTTTCTCCAACAACAAAAACAAACAAGGCGCAAGGAAGTTAGGGCTTTCCTACGCCGGCATTAACCGGAATCAGGTTCAAAGGGTTTCTCTCAGCCTGCCGATCTGCGGCAAGCACCCCTAGCCTATACGGATTTCGCTAAAATAAAGTAAAACAGTCGGTTTTGCAAGCGCAGGATGCTTAAGCGGCGGGAAAGGTGTCACACCTCATTCAGTCGGTTTTGATCCGATATTCCGCTGAACGCGCATGCGCGATCAACCCTTCACCGCGCGCCAGGATCGAGGCGGTCTTGCCGAGTTCACTGGAGGCCAAGGGAGAGCAGTTAATCAAGCTGCTGCGCTTTTGAAAGTCATAGACGCCGAGCGGCGAGGAAAAGCGCGCGGTGCCCGAGGTTGGCAGCACGTGGTTCGGGCCGGCGCAGTAATCGCCGAGCGCTTCGGCGGTGTGGCGGCCGAGGAAGATTGCGCCGGCGTGGCGGATGTGCTCGCATAATGCTTCCGGCTCGGCGACCGACAGCTCCAGATGTTCCGGCGCGATCCGGTTCGCGACTTCGGCGGCCTGCAGCAGGTTTTCGACCCGGATCAAGGCGCAGCGCCCGGTTAGCGATGTCTTGATGATCTCGGCACGCTCCATTTCCGGCAGCAGTTTGTTGACGCTGTGTTCGACCGCATCCAGAAACGCCGGGTCGTCGCTGATCAGGATCGCCTGCGCGTTTTCGTCATGCTCGGCCTGCGAGAAAAGGTCCATCGCAATCCAGTCGGGATCGGTCTTGCCGTCGCAGATGATCAGGATTTCGGAAGGCCCCGCGATCATGTCGATGCCGACCTGGCCGAATACCAGCTTCTTCGCGGTCGCGACATAGATATTGCCGGGACCGACGATCTTCGCGACCGGCGGCACGGTCTCGGTACCGTAAGCGAGCGCGGCTACCGCCTGCGCGCCGCCGACCGTGAACACACGGTCGACGCCGGCGATGTAGGCAGCGGCCAGCACCAGTTGATTCAATTCACCCTTCGGAGCCGGCACGACCATGATCAGTTCGGGGACGCCGGCGACCTTGGCCGGAATCGCGTTCATCAGCACCGATGAAGGATAGGCCGCCTTGCCGCCGGGCACATACAGGCCGACCCGGTCGAGCGGAGTGATTTTCTGTCCGAGCACAGTGCCGTCCGCTTCGGTATAGCTCCAGGGCGCCATCTTTTGATGTTCGGCGTAGGTGCGAATGCGGTCGGCTGCGGTTTGCAGCGCCTTGGCCTGATCTTCGGGCACATCCTCGAAAGCGGCTTTCAGTTGCACCTTGCTTAATTCGAGTTCCGATGCAGAGGCCACCGCACGTCGGTCGAAACGGTTGGTATAGTCGACCAGGGCCTGATCGCCCAGGATGCGTACTTCGTTGATAATCTCGCGTACCCGCTGATGGATCGACAGGTCTTCGCTTTCGTTCCAGGCTAACAGATGGCCCAGTTGGGCGACAAAGTCGGATGATGTCGCATCGAGGCGGGTCAGGGTTATTTTGTACATGGCGTTAACCTTTGTTGGCCAGGGCCGTTTCGAATTGATTTAGCAAATCGACGATCGCGCGGTTTTTCATCTTCATCGCCGCCTTGTTCACGACCAGCCGCGAGCTGATGTGCATGATCAACTCACGCGGCTCGAGATCGTTGGCTTTCAGTGTATTGCCGGTTTCGACCAGATCGACGATACAGTCGGCCAAACCGACCAACGGCGCCAGTTCCATTGAACCGTACAGTTTGATGATTTCGGCCTGGATGCCTTTGGCCGCAAAATAGCGCTGGGCGATTTTGACATATTTGGTCGCGACGCGAATTCTACCGGACAGCGGCGGCGCGTCTTTATGCGCCGCGGTCATCAGCCGGCAGCGCGCGATATTGAGATCAAGCGGCTCGTAAAGGCTTTCCGCGCCATGCTCGAGCAGCACGTCCTTGCCGGCGATGCCGAGATCGGCCGCGCCGTATTCGACGAAGGTCGGCACGTCGGTCGCGCGGATGATAACCAGTTGCACATCGTCGCGCGTCGTCCTCAGGATCAGCTTGCGGCAGGTTTTCGGATCGTCGATCGGGGTAATGCCGGCGGCTTCGAGAAAAGGCAGAGCCTCCTCGAAAATCCGGCCTTTGGATACGGCTATCGTCAGCATCGGATTACCTTAGTTTGGAACGCGGCGGATCGTCGCGCCGAGCTGTGCCAGTTTTTCCTCGATATGATCGTAACCGCGATCGATATGGTAAATCCGGTCGACGATCGTGTTGCCTTCGGCCGCCAGCGCAGCGATCACCAGGCTTGCGGAGGCGCGCAGATCGGTCGCCATCACCGGAGCGGCGGTAATCTTTTCGACGCCGGTGCAGATCGCGGTATTCGATTCCAGCTTGATGTCGGAACCCATCCGTTGCAGTTCCTGTACATGCATGAAGCGGTTTTCGAATACCGTTTCAGTGATGATGCCGACGCCTTCGGCGATTGCATTCAGCGCTATAAACTGCGCCTGCATGTCGGTCGGAAACGCAGGGTACGGCGCGGTACGCAACGACACCGCTTTCGGCCGTTTGCCGTGCATGTCGAGCCTAATCCAGTCTTCGCCGGAGGTGACATCGGCGCCGGCCTCGGTCAGCTTTTCGAGCACCGCATCGAGTATATCGGGGCGGGTGTTTTTCAACTTGACAGAGCCGCGCGTGATCGCGGCCGCAACCAGATAGGTGCCGGTTTCGATCCGGTCCGGCATGATATTGTAATGCACATTTTCGACGCCGAGTTTTTCGACGCCTTCGATCACCAACACATCGGTGCCGATGCCGGAAATCTTCGCGCCCAGTGCATTCAGGAAATGCGCGAGATCGGTCACTTCCGGTTCTTTCGCAACGTTTTCCATGATCGTGGTGCCTTCCGCGAGACAAGCCGCCATCATCAGATTTTCGGTGCCGGTCACGGTGACTTGTTCGAGTACCAGGCGGCAGCCTTTCAAACGATCCACCTTGGCATGAATGTAACCGCCTTCGACCTTGATTTCGGCGCCCATTTTGATCAGGCCGTTCAAATGAATATCGACCGGACGGGTGCCGATCGCGCAGCCGCCAGGCAATGAGACATGCGCTTCACCGAAGCGTGCGAGCAAAGGCCCCAACACCAGAATCGACGCGCGCATCGTGCGCACCAGCTCGTACGGCGCTTCGTAGCTGTGGATGAAGCGGCTGTCGACTTCGATGTTCATTTTTTCATCGATCAAGAGGCGCACGCCCATCCTGCCCAACAGTTCCATCGTGGTCGTGATGTCATGCAGGTGCGGAATGTTGCCGATACTGACCGGGGTTTCCGCAAGCAAGGTAGCGGCAAGAATCGGCAGCGCGGCATTCTTCGCGCCGGAAATGCGCAATTCGCCGGATAAGGGTTTGCCGCCGGTGATGATAAGTTTGTCCATAGCAGGTATTTCAGTGATTGATTCGGAGAGAAAGAATTTGCAACCGATGTTATTCGAGATGGGCGGCGAAATGCGCGTCCTTGTCGAAGCCGCTCAGTCTGGCCAGGCTCACCAATTGTTTCGGCATATTGCTGAAATGGAGCTGGGTCCGTTTGGCGCGACAATATTTTATCCATTCTATCATCAACGCCAGTCCGGCGCTGTCGGTATTACCGACCCCGCCGAGGTCGATCGTGATTTCCTTGTGCGCGGTCGAAAAGGTTAGCGATTTGACCGTGCGCTTGGTTATCGTCGCGAAGGTCAGATCGCCATCGACAAGAAAATGCCCCGTGCCCTTGTCAACGATAGTCAGCCGGCTCATTTCTTCTTCTCTTGCGCCTTTTCCTCGGCCGATTTGAACAGAAACTGGCCGATTGCTTTTTCGAGGATAATCGCGGACTGGGTGATTTCGATCTTGCCGCCGTCTTCCAGGTATTCATCGGAACCGCCCGGATCCAGGTTCACGTATTGCTCTCCCAGGAGTCCCGCTGTAAAGACGCTGGCGGTGGTGTCGGACGGCAGGGTCTTGTATTGCGCATAGATCGCCATTTCGACGACCGACTGGTAGGTCTTCGGATCGAAACTGATTGCTTTGACCTGGCCGATCTTGACGCCTGCCGCCGATACAGGGGATTTGACTTTCAGTCCTCCCGAATTTTCGAAGCTCGCGGTCACCGTGTAACTGTCTTCTTCGACAAAAGAGCTTAAATTGCTGACCTGCAAGGCCAGGAAAAACAAACCGGCGATGCCGGCGGCGACAAAAAGCCCGACCAGGGTATCCTGGGTGTTGCTATGCTGCATGTTAATGATCTCCAAACATCATTGCGGTCAAGATAAAGTCGAGACCCAAAATACTGAACGCCGAGTTGACTACGGTGCGGGTGGTTGCGCGACTGACACCTTCGGAAGTCGGCACGGTGTCGTAGCCTTCGAACAGAGCGATCCAGGTAGTCACGAATCCGAACACGATGCTTTTGATCACGCCGTTCACTATGTCGTCGTGGAAATCGATATTGGCCCGCATTTGTGACCAGTAAGCGCCGTCATCGACGCCGAGCAGTCCGGTGCCGACCATTTGCCCGCCGATGATGCCGACCGCGCTGAACAGTGCCGCCAAAAGAGGCATCGCGATGAAGCCGGCCAGAAAGCGCGGCGTGATGATCCGCTTGATCGGATCGACCGCCATCATCTCCATGCCCGAAAGTTGTTCGGTCGCCTTCATCAAGCCTATCTCGGCAGTCAAAGCGGAACCCGCGCGGCCCGCGAATAACAAGGCGGTCACCACCGGGCCCAATTCTCTGACCAGAGACGCCGCGACCATTAAACCCAGGGTTTCTTCCGCTCCGAAATCGGACAGGATGTAATAGCCTTGCAGACCGAGCACCATGCCGACGAACAGCCCCGAGATCACGATGATCAGGAACGACAGTACACCGACGGAATAGACCTGGTTGATCAGCAAACGCGGACGCGGCATCACATCGATGATGCCCGTCAGAGTTTCCAGCAGAAAATAGGAGCCTCGGCCCAGCTTGGTAAAACTAGCCGTGGTCGTCTTGCCCAGAATGTTCAGAAATTTAATCATCGCTCCGAAAATCAGTAACGCTTTCCTGTCGCGACTAGATCGTCGAAATAGTCTTTGGCTGGATAGTGGAAATGCACCGGGCCGTCCGCCGCGCCGGTCATGAACTGCTGCACCCAGTCGGACGGGGATTGCCTGATTTCTTCGGGGGAGCCATGCCCGACAATTTTACCGCCCGAAATCAGATAGATATAGTCCGCAATCGCCATCGTTTCGTGTACGTCGTGCGAGACGATGATGCTGGTCAGGCCGAGGGTCGTATTCAGCGATTTGATCAGATGCACCAATGCGCCCATCGAAATCGGGTCTTGCCCGGTAAACGGTTCGTCGTACATGATCATCATCGGATCGAGTGCGATCGCCCGGGCCAGCGCGATCCGCCGGGCCATGCCGCCGGACAATTCGTTCGGCATCAGATCGCGCGCGCCGCGCAGGCCCACCGCATGCAGTTTCATCAGCACCAGCGTGCGGATCATCGATTCGGGCAGTCGCGTATGTTCGCGAAGCGGAAACGCGACGTTGTCGAAAACATTCATGTCGGTCAGCAACGCGCCGCTTTGAAACAGCATGCCGATGCGTTTCCTGAGATTGTACAATTCCGCCCGGCGCAGCCGGTGCACATTCTGCCCGTCGACATGAATCGAACCCGAAGCCGGCGTCAACTGTCCGCCGATCAGCCTCAACAAGGTTGTTTTGCCGGTGCCGCTAGGACCCATGATTGCGGTGACCTTGCCGCGCTCGATATCCAGCGTGATGTCGTCAAAAATTTTTTTTTCGCCGCGCGAAAACGACAGCTTGCGCACACCGACCAGATTGTCTTGTTGTTTTACGCTGTTTTCCATGCGCGGCTTTCGGTTTGGGTTCGACGATATAAACTCTCTATTGTCACTGAATAATCTCTATAAAGTCAATAAACTATGAGGCTTTTAACGGTAATGTCATAATGGCGCGCGGCGTGATCGGCCGGCATCGGGCCACGCCGGATTCACGATCAAGTAGTACATGCCGGCCGCCGTTTGCCGATTTTAACGTTGCGCCCGTAGACCATTACCCGGCTAATCATGTCATAATGGGCGTTTTTAAATGCTCAACCGACACTTGCCAATGACTTTAATGCCGCGGCCCGGCCGCCGTCCCCGCAGATGATGCTGCACGATCAGGAACTGCGCGTATTGGCGCTGGCGGTGATTCAAGTGGAATCTCAAGCCGTTGCGGCGCTGGCCGAACGCATCGACGAGCATTTTACCGCTGCTTGCCGGCTGATGTTTGCCTGCAACGGCCGTGTGGTCGTGACCGGCATGGGCAAATCGGGGCATATCGCCGGCAAAATCGCCGCGACTTTGGCCAGCACCGGCACACCGGCGTTTTTCGTACATCCGGGCGAGGCCAGCCACGGCGATTTGGGCATGATCACAAAGCAGGATGTGGTGTTGGCGCTGTCCAATTCCGGCGAAACCGAGGAAGTGTTGACGATTCTGCCGATCATCAAGCGCCTCGGCGTGCCGTTGATCGCGATGACCGGCAATCCGGCATCGACCTTGGGGACGCTGGCGACCGTGCATATCGATGTCGGCGTCGCGCAGGAAGCCTGCCCGCTCGGCTTGGCGCCGACCTCGAGCACGACCGCCGCGCTGGCGATGGGCGACGCACTCGCGGTGTCTCTGCTGGAGGCCCGCGGCTTTACCCGCGACGATTTCGCGCTGTCGCATCCGGGCGGCAGCCTCGGCAAACGCCTGCTGCTGCGGGTCAGCGACATCATGCACACCGGCGCCGAGATGCCGGCGGTGCGCGAGACCGCGCTGATCAGCGAGGCGCTGCTCGAAATGACCGAGAAGAAACTCGGCATGACCGCGATCGTCGATGCCGATAGCAAAGTGGCGGGCATTTTTACCGACGGTGATTTACGGCGCATGCTCGGCAAGAATCCGGACATCCATAGCACCCGCATCGACACGGTGATGACCGCCCATTGCACGACCATCGGTATCGACACGATGGCGGCTGAAGCGATGCAGATCATGGAGCAAAAACGGATCAATGCGTTGATCGTAATTGATCGGGAACGCCGCGCGGTCGGCGCGTTGAACATGCACGACCTGATCCGGGCCGGTATCGTCTAAGGATTACCCATGCAAAAAGTGATTGACAAAGCCAAAAAGATCAAATTATTGGTGCTCGACGTCGATGGCGTATTGACCGACGGCCGGCTGTTTTTCGATTTTTTCGGTAACGAATACAAGTCTTTTCATGCCCGCGACGGCCACGGCATCAAACTGCTCAAACGTACCGGCGTGGACGTCGGTATCATTTCGGGGCGCAAATCCAAATCGGTCGCGCTCAGGATGAAGATGCTCGGCATCGACTATGTGTACCAGGGCCACGAAAACAAACGCCAGGCGTTCGAGGACTTGCTCGGCAAAACCGGGTACACGCAGGAGCAGGCCGCCTATGTCGGCGATGATTTGCTGGACTTGCCGCTGATGATCAAGGTCGGCCTCGCGATCGCGGTCAATGACG
Organism: Methylomicrobium sp. Wu6; assembly: GCF_035916875.1. NCBI lineage: Bacteria > Pseudomonadati > Pseudomonadota > Gammaproteobacteria > Methylococcales > Methylococcaceae > Methylomicrobium > Methylomicrobium sp. Wu6. The sequence continues at coordinate 34,462 of NZ_JAXUHN010000085.1, read as the reverse complement.
CGCATCCCGACGTGAAGGTGCGCGCCGACTGGTGCACGACGCTGCAAGGCGGGCGCGGTGCAGTCCGCGAAGTCTGCGACCTGATCATGCAGGCGCAGGGCAGTTATGAAGCGATTTTGGACAGTTATTTGCAATGAGGTTGCGGCATTTTCGCTTTCATCTGTACCTTGCCGCGCTCGCCCTGTTGAGCTGGGGACTGGTCGAACTGACCGTCACCGAGAAGGAAGGACTGATGGTCGTGCCGCCGCACAGCCCGGATTATTTCAGCACCGGCTACCACAAATGGGAGATGGGCGATAACGGCCTGCTAAAAAGCAAACTGACCGCCGACCGGATGACCCATTACAGCGATGACGGCACGACGCATTTGGACAAACCGCTGATGTTTTTCCATAATGAAACGGCGCCTCCCTGGGTCATCAATGCGGAAACGGGCATTTTGTCCGCGGACGGCAAGAATTTGCAAATGAACGGCAAGGTTACAGTAAGCAGAGATAAAGGCACGGGCGTCAGGCCCTTGACCATCAATACCTCCAATGTCAGAGTCAAACCGGAAACGCATTACGCCGAGACCGATGCCTGGGCCGAATTGATCAGTCCGCCGAACCGCACCACCGGCGTCGGCATGAAACTGGTATTCGAACAGCCGGTACATCTGCAATTGCTGTCGAAAGTGCAGGGAAAATATGGAACCAAATAAACTTAGCGGTTATTTAAGCCTGGGTCTACTGCTGTCCGTTTTTTACGGTGCCGCCGCGCACGCCTTGGCGACCGACGCCGAACAACCGATCACGATCGATTCGAATACCGCGACCTATGACGACAAGGCCGCGGTCAGCATCTACACCGGTGATGTAGTATCGATCCAGGGCAGCATCAAGGTCAATTCGGACAAGCTGGTCGTGCATTTTGTCGATGGCGATGCGGAAAAACTGGTGTTTACCGGCAATCCTGCCCACTTCAAACAAACACCGAGCCCGGGCAAGGAAGACATCATCGGCGATGCGCTGATCGGCGAGTATTATCCGAAAAAAAACCTGCTGATCCTGAAAAATAACGCCACGGTCAAACAAGGTACCGGCACCTATGCAAGCGATTATATCGAATACGATATCAATACCTCGCTGGTCAAGGCCGGCGATAAATCGACCGACTCCAAACGCGTGCGCGTGACCTTGCAACCGAAAGCGAAAAAGTAAAACGCGATGACCCGACTCGCCGCCAATCAACTGATCAAGAATTACAATCAGCGCCATGTCGTGAAAGGCGTCTCACTCGAGGTGAATACCGGCGAGGTCGTAGGGCTTTTGGGGCCGAACGGCGCCGGCAAAACCACCAGTTTTTATATGATGGTCGGCCTGGTCAAGGCCGATGGGGGTGAAATCACGCTCGATTCGCTCGACATCACCCACCACCCGATGTATTTACGCGCCCAATTGGGCATCGGTTATCTGCCGCAGGAACCGTCCATCTTCCGTAAACTCAGCGTCTCGGACAATATCCGCGCGGTGCTGGAGTTGCGCGGAGATCTGACCCGCGGACAAATCGATCTGGCCATTGAGGATCTTCTGGAAGAACTGCATATTCCGCGTCTGCGCAAGCAGATGGCCATGAGCCTGTCGGGCGGTGAGCGGCGGCGACTCGAAATCGCCAGGGCCTTGGCCTGCAATCCGCGCTTCATCCTGCTCGACGAACCCTTCGCCGGTGTCGATCCGATTTCGGTCGAAGACATCAAAAATATCATCATCCATCTGAAAGACCGGGGTATCGGAATCCTGATCACCGAGCACAATGTCCGGGAAACGCTGGGTATTTGCGACAGGGCGTATATACTTAGCGATGGCAAGGTCATCGCCGAAGGCGGGGCCGATGCGATCGTCGCCAATGAAGAAGTGCGCAAAGTGTATCTCGGCAACAACTTTAGTCTTTAAATCACTCATTATGATAAATTCACCGTCATGAAACAGTCGCTCCATTTCAAGCTCGGCCAGCAAATGACGATGACGCCGCAATTGCAGCAAGCAATTCGTCTATTGCAAATGTCGACGCTCGATTTGCAGCAGGAAATCGAACAGGCGCTCGAATCGAACATGATGCTGGAACTCGGCGAAGACGAGCATAACCCGCAAACACTCGAACCGATACCCGAAAAAAAGATCGACACGACCGACACGGTGACCAGCGAGGGTTCGCAAACCGATATTCCCGACGAATTGCCGCTCGATTCTTCTTGGGAAGATATCTTCGACGCCACGCCCGAATGGAGTGGTAATGACAGTGCCGACGACCAGGATTTTGAAACCCAACGCAGCAAATCCTCGACCCTGCTCGATCATCTGCTGTGGCAGGTCGATCTGACCAAATTCAGCGAACGCGACCATGCGATCGCGCTCGCGATCATCGACTCGATCGATCAAGAAGGCTATCTGACCAGCCCCATAGAAGATATTTTCGAGGGCCTGCAAAGTCAGATCGACGATCTCGATTTCGACGAAGTGAATGCGGTGCTGCATCGGATTCAACATTTCGACCCACCCGGCATTGCGGCGGCCGACCTGGCCGACAGCCTGCGCCTGCAGTTGGAGCAGTTGCCCGAAGATACGCTTTACCGCGGCGATGCTTTGCGTATCGTCACTCAACACCTGGATTTGCTGGCTACACAGGAACGCAACAAACTGATGCGTAAATTGAATCTCGGCGAACAGCAACTCAGTGCCGCGGTTGCGCTGATCCGGACGCTCGACCCGAAGCCCGGCGCCAAAATCCAGGAATCCGAATCGAGTTATGTGATTCCGGATGTCTATGTGGCCAAAAAGAACGGACGCTGGCAGGTCAACCTGAATCCCGACATCGCGCCGAAACTGCGCATCAATCCGTATTATTCGGCGCTAATCAAGCGCGCGGACGACAGCAAGGACAACGTCTGCATGAAGGACCATCTGCAGGAAGCGCGCTGGTTCATCAAGAGCCTGAATAGCCGCAACGACACGCTGCTCAGGGTCGCCCGCAGCATCGTCGAAAAACAGACCGGCTTTCTCGAGCACGGCTCGATCGCGATGAAGCCGATGGTGTTGAAGGAAATTGCCGAGGAACTCGATCTGCACGAATCCACCATCTCGCGCGTGACGACCCAAAAATACATGCACACCCCGCGCGGCATCTTCGAATTCAAATATTTCTTTTCCAGCCACGTTTCGACCGAAGGCGGCGGCGAATGCTCGTCAACCGCTATCCGCGCATTCATCAAAGAATTAATCGGCAATGAAAATCCGGCAAAACCGCTCAGTGATAGTAAAATAGCCGAACTGCTACAAGAAAAGGGCATTCAGGTTGCCCGCAGGACCATTGCGAAATATCGCGAAGCGATGCTAATCGCTTCATCAAGCGAAAGAAAACGTATTATGTAGGCAGGCGCATAACAATCATTTAACAAAAGAGGAGTTTACTATGCACGTCATCGTTACCGGCCATCATCTCGAAGTTACCGACTCGCTGAAAGCGCACGTCGATTCGAAGTTTGAAAAGCTGGCCCGCCATTTTGACAACGTCACGGACGTCCACGTCATTCTGGCAGTCGAGAAATTGATCCATAAAGCTGAGGCGACCCTGCAAATCAGCGGGGCGAAATTATTCGCCGAAGACCATCAGGACGACATGTATGTCGCGATCGACAACATGGTTGACAAGTTGGATCGCCAAATCATCAAGCATAAAGAAAAGCACTTGGGACATTGATAAAGCGGTTACAGGGAACAAGGCGCAACGAGTAAGGCAAGCGCTCTAGCTTGCCCACCTTGAGCCTTGTCCCCTGAACCTTGGCCACCTCATGAAACTATTGATCGTCAGCGGACTTTCAGGCTCAGGCAAAAGCATCGCCCTCGATACTTTGGAGGACTGCGGCTATTATTGTATCGACAACCTGCCGGTCTCATTACTGGATGATTTTATCAACCATGTGATGCCGGCAGATAAAACAACTTACGGAAAGACCGCGATCGGGATCGACTCCCGCAATCCCTCGGACGATCTGCTGAATTTTTCCGAGACCATGAACCTCATTCGCAAGAAAAAAATCGATTGCGAAGTGATCTTCATGCAGGCCGATGAATCGGTGCTGCTGAAGCGTTACAGCGAAACGCGCCGTAGACATCCCTTGACCGATTTCAATACGCCGCTCAAGGAAGCCCTACGGATGGAAAAGGAACTACTGACGCCGGTCGCGCGTTATGCGAGTTTCGTGATCGACACCAGTCGAATGCATTACCATGAGTTGCGCGAACTGATCCAGAATCAGATCGGCGAGCGCGACAGCCGGCAAATCTCGCTGCAATTTCAATCTTTCGGTTTCAAGCACGGTATCCCGTTGGACGCCGATTTCGTGTTCGACGCGCGCAGCCTGCCCAATCCTTACTGGCTGCCGGAACTGCGGGGACTGACCGGCAAGGATAAGGCGGTGATCGAATTTCTCAAAAGCCAGCCCCTGGTCAATGAATTTTATCTCGACATCGTCGGTTTTCTCGAACGCTGGGTTACCCGTTTCGAAGCCGAAGGCCGCAGCTATCTGACCATCGCGGTCGGCTGCACTGGGGGTCAACACCGCTCGGTCTATCTGATCGACTCGCTCGCCAAACGCTTTCGCAGTCCGCGCCTGAACGTGATCGTCCGACACCGGGAATTGCACTAAGTCGCCGTACCGCTCAAATAGCCGGCAAAGCGCTGCCGAATGTGGTCGATATGCGAACCTTCCCAATACACCTTCCCGCAGACTTGGCAACGGTAAAAACGTTCATAATACAACCGCGTCTTCGGCGCCAATAAATCCAGAACCGCCTGCTTTTCGACCGGCTCGATCAAGCCGTTGCAAGCCGTGCAACGGCAAAATGGCCTGAGCTGATGCGCCAAATCGAAACGCTGAATCACTTCCGCGAGTTGCTGCAAAGGATCGACCGCACGCACCCAATAGCCATGTATGATCGCTTTTGCAAATAACAGCCGCCGGTCGCGGGTCAGCACGATGCGTTGCTGTTCGACTGAAATCGCGGCGATTTCCGTGTCATTCAAGGCATTCGTAAACACCGTGTCGAATCCGAACAAGCGCAACAGTTTAGCCAGCTTGCCCAGATTCACGTCGACGACAAATGCCATTCTTCGTAACGGCGCCGCGCGCAATTTGATAATCGGAGCAATATCGAAGCCCTCGAACACCGGATATACCGCAACCCGGTCCGCATTTTCGAGTTGATAGCCGAAGCCGACTGATTCACCGTTCACGAGGATCAAATCGACCTCGCTATGTGGCACCCCGAACACTTCGATCGGATCCTTGATGCCCGGATTGCCATTGAATCGGTAAATCAACGTATGCTTGCGCTGCGCCGGGCGCAAAAAATCGTTTAACTCTTCGTAAAAACGGAACTCGGCGGAATTTTCAAACCGGCAGTTTGGTTTTTGGGGAGGCTGTGTCATGGCAGGAAGTCGCGACCGTCAACGAAAACATCTACTGACAAACAGAGTGTCTGAAGCGGATGTTTTTGCGGAAAATCGCAACTGTGCTCAATTTTGCTAACGGTTCGTCGCAATCCGTTCAGGTATGTTCGACCGGAATCCGATAACCGCGCCCGCGTAGTGTTTCGATCGGTTTGCGGGTGCCGTCGGGATCGAGTTTTTTGCGCAAACGGCCGATGAATACTTCGATCACATTGCTGTCGCGGTCGAAATCCTCGTCGTAAATATGCTGAGTCAGCACTGATTTGGAGATCAGTTCGCCCTTCCTGAACATCAAATATTCGAGCACCTTGTATTCGTAGGCGGTCAGTTCGAGCTTGACGCCTGAAACGGTGACCTCCTGCGCGACCGTATCGAGTTCGATATTGTCGTGGGTCAACACCGGATGGGCCTGGCCGACCGACCTCCTGAGCAGCGCATTGATCCGGGCCAGCAGTTCTTCGTAATGAAACGGCTTGACCAGATAGTCGTCCGCGCCGGCCTCTAGGCCTTCGACCTTTTCCTGCCAGCGGCTACGCGCGGTCAGAATCAGGATCGGCACGCTGATCTTGCTTTTGCGCAGGCGCTGGATCAATTCTATCCCCGAGAAATCGGGCAGGCCGATATCGATGATCGCGGCGTCGATCGGGTATTCCTTGCCCATGAAAAAACCGTCTCGGCCCGTGTGCGCCTTATCGACCGCAAAGCCCTTGTCAGCCAGGAATTGTTGAATTTGCTCGCACAATTGTTGTTCGTCTTCAACTACCAGAATACGCATGATGGCTCCGTTTTCCTTGACGATTAACTTAGCAACGCGCCGGTTTCGGCGTCGATCCGAAAATAGCGGATGCGCCCGTCATGCGTCAGCACTTTAATCACGTGCACTTCGCGGCCGTTGATCATGAGCGTTTGCGCCCCCAGCACGCGGTGGTTGCCGCTGCCCAGCACCTGCCGAGTCGCCTGATCGAGGCTGATCCTGACCATGAATTCGTCGGCTGCTGCGCGACAGGTCAACGATGCGGATAACACCAACACTAAGATTAACTGTTTCATAAAAGTCCGGGGCCAAAGTCCGCCGACATTCCGTTCCGATCGCGCGAAGCGGAATACAGCGAACTGAAAATACTATCAATAATGGCGTAATAGCATAATCAAGCTGACTGAATAAGCCCTGAACCCGTTTATTTCAGCTCCCAATTTTGGGCTACGCTGCCGATTGCGTGGACGAATGAAGCGCCTAATTTGCCGGCCATCCGGTCAAGCAGGCTTTCCTGCTCGGTAAAATCGACCAATTTGTTGGCGCCGATAATATCTTTGGCGACAGAATCGTCATTGCCGTAGGCATCGGCGATGCCGAGTTTGACGCCTTCCTCGCCGGTCCAGATCAGGCCTGAAAATAACTCCGGCGATTCCTTCAGGCGGTTGCCGCGGCCGTCCTTGACGGCTTTGATGAACTGCTGATGCACCTGTTCGAGCAATCTTTGCATGAATTGGGTTTCATCGTCTTTGCGCGGCGAAAACGGATCGAGCATCGCCTTATGCGTGCCCGCGGTCAACACCCGCCGTTCGACACCGAATTTTTGCATCGTATCGACAAAGCCGAAGCCGTCCATGATCACGCCGATCGAGCCGATCAGGCTGGCCTGGCTGACGAAAATCTTGTCGCTGGCCGAAGCGATGTAATAGCAACCCGAGGCGCAGATGTCGCCAACGACCGCATAGATCGGCGTTTTCGGGTATTCTTTTTTGATTTTACGGATCTCTTCATAGACGTAATTCGACTGCACCGGACTGCCGCCCGGCGAATTCGCATGCAGAATCACGCCCTTGGTATTTTCGTCCTTGACCGCCTTGCGCAGGCTTTTGATGATCGTATCGGCGTTGGCGGCCTTGTCTTCCGCTATCATGCCGACCACATCGATTACCGCGGTATGCTCCTTGTCTCCGCTGCCGATGTCCTTTTTCAACGACGGAAACACTGCGATGCCAATCAGCACGGTCAGATATAAAAAGCTCGCGGATTTAAAAACGATACCCCAGCGGCGCGCCTTGGCCTGCTCTTCGATCGCTGCCAGCGCGACTTTTTCGATTACGGCGCGCTCCCAGCCCGTATCGCCGGTTGGACTCGCGCTTGGTTTGTCTTGTTGATTTTCGCTCATGGTTACCTCAAATGATGGTCAGCAGCTCGGCCGGTTGCTGTAAGCATAGCAACGGCCGATATTGTTGCAGTATTTCTTCGGAATGGGCGCCGCAGCAAACGCCGATCGCAGATATTTGGGCATTTTGCGCCATTTGCAAGTCGTGGATCGAATCGCCGATCATCAGCGCCCGCTCGGGCGCCACATCGACCTGACTGATGATTTCCAACAGCATAAGAGGATCGGGTTTGGACGCGGTTTCGTCCGCCGCGCGGGTAATACAAAAAAGCTCTTCGGTGCCGGTCGCCTGCAGCGCTTTTTGCAAGCCGGCTCGCGTCTTACCGGTCGCTACCGCCAGGCGATAGCCCGCGCCGTTCAGTTCCTCCAGCATTTCTCGAACTCCCGCGAACAAGTCGTCGGGCCCTAAGTGTCTGGACGCATATTCTTGACTGTAACGGCGCACCAATTGTTCCCGAAGCTCAGGGCCGGCGTCGGGAAACAACGTGTCCATCGCGCGAATGATGCTCAGACCAATTACATCCTTGGCGGCCTCGGGCGTCGGAATTGGGCAGCCGAGCTGCCCGGCGGCGGTCTGCATGCAATGCACGATCCAGCCGATCGAGTCCATCAGCGTGCCGTCCCAATCGAAAATCAATAAATCAAACCGGTTCTTCATGGTCCAGCAAGCCCTGCAATTGCGGCGGCAAAGGCGCCTCGAATGTGATCGTTTTTCCGGTGGCGGGATGTTCAAGAGTCAGTTCCCGCGCGTGCAGAAACATCCTTTTATATCCCTTGCCGTAAAACGTTTTGTTCACGTCGGCCAAGCCATAGCGTTCGTCGCCGACAATCGGATGTCCGAGCCAGGCCGCATGCACCCGGATTTGATGCGTGCGGCCGGTTTTCGGCGATGCCTCGACCAAGGTTGCATTTTTGAACAATTTGATTCGTCTGAACAGAGTTTCTGCCTCCTTGCCGGCCTGACTGACCACCACGATACGTTCGCCGCCTTTGTTGACATTTTTGAGCAGCGGCGCATTCACGAGCATTTTTTTGCGCGCCCATTGCCCCGCCAGCAGCGCCAGATAGGTCTTGTGCACATGATCGTCGCGGAACAATTCGTGTAATCTGCGTAAGGCGCTGCGCTTTTTCGCGATGATCAGGCAGCCGGAGGTGTCCCGGTCGAGCCGGTGCACCAGTTCCAGAAACGTGGCCTCGGGCCGGAGCCGCCGGAGTCCCTCGATGATACCCGAGTCGATGCCGCTGCCGCCATGCACCGGGAACCCCGCCGGCTTATTGATCACCAGGAAGCCTTCGTCTTCGTACAGGATGCCGTTTTGCAGCACGTCCCGCAACGTTTGCGGCACGAAGGCCTGCTCGGTTTTTTCGGCGACCCTGACCGGCGGAATTCTGACGATGTCGCCGGTCATCAGCCGGTAATTCACATCGACGCGGCCCTTGTTGACCCGCACCTCGCCTTTACGGACAATTCGATAAATGCGGCTTTTCGGTACGCCTTTCAGGCGCGTCAGTAAAAAATTGTCGAGGCGCTGATCGTTGTTATCTTCGGTGATTTCGATCAGTTGAACGGCGGGTGATGCGGTTGCGGAGTCTGCTTTCATGCGTTAAATGATACCAGCATCACGGCCGGATTGATTGTTTAAATTGATGTGAAGCGATAAGGTTGTTATATTACACTGGCTATAGTATAAGAACTTCCTTTTCCCGGCGGATTTTTCTTAAGTAAACCCGCCCCGAACCGCCATCAACACGGTCAGCCAAGGGCACAAGTCATTGACGGCGAAGAATTTGTGGGTATTAAGCCCGACGAATAACAACAATTATTAAAAAGAACGATTGATAACACCTGTTGAAGACAGAGTTTACCACCAAGAAGATTGAAAAAGCATGTCAACCGTTTAGCATGAGGCGCTCTTAAATCCGGCAAATCTTTTTGCCCGCGGAAAGACTGGTTGAGATGCCAATACCAGTCCCGCGATAAGCCCCACAATGCCAAGCAAATCACGTTGGAGGCCGCTAACGCCCAGGATTCGATGCGTTTCGCCGAGCCGGACCAGCTAAAGGACAGCGTTAAGTCTACAAGAGTAAAATCTGACCAAGGAGCAGGATATAAACAAGGATACAAAATGAAAAGAATGCTTATCAATGCCACGCAGGCGGAAGAATTGCGGGTAGCTTTGGTAGATGGTCAAAAGTTATATGATTTTGACATAGAGGTTCCGTCCAAAGAACAGAAAAAATCGAATATATACAAAGGCATTATCACGCGGGTCGAACCGAGCCTTGAAGCGGCTTTCGTAAACTATGGCGCGGATAAACACGGCTTTTTGCCGTTCAAGGAAATCGTGCCGGCTTACCGTCAAAGCCAGGACGAGGGCGAAAGCGAAGGCGGACGCAAGTCTATCAAGAATCAGTTAAAGGAAGGCCAGGAAATCCTGGTGCAGATCGAAAAGGAAGAACGCGGCAACAAAGGCGCCGCGCTGACCACCTATATTAGTCTGGCCGGCACCTATTTGGTACTGATGCCGAACAATCCGAAGGCCGGCGGCATCTCCCGCCGCATCGAAGGCGACACCCGCAGCGAACTGCGCGAGGTGATGGCCGCGCTCGAAATTCCGGACAGCATGGGCCTGATCGTACGCACGGCCGGCTGCGGCAAAAATGCCGAGGAACTGCAATGGGACTTGAACTACCTGATGCAGTTGTGGGAAGCGATCGAGCGCTCTTCGACCGAGCAGGCCGCGCCTTTCCTCGTTTTCCAGGAAAGCAACGTAATCATTCGCGCGCTGCGCGACCATTTGCGCGGCAATATCGACGAAATACTGATCGATAACGAGGAATCGTTCCACCTGGTCAAAAACTTCCTGAAACAGGTGATGCCGCATTTCCTGCCCAAGGCCAAACTCTACCAGGATTCGGTGCCGCTGTTCAGCCGTTATCAGATCGAATCGCAGATCGAACTCGCCTACGGCCGCGAAGTGCCGCTGCCGTCCGGCGGCGCGCTGGTGATCGACCATACCGAGGCGTTGACCTCGATCGACATCAACTCGGCGCGCGCGACCAAGGGCAGCGACATTGAGGAAACCGCGCTGAACACCAATCTCGAAGCTTGCGACGAAATCGCCCGCCAATTGCGGCTGCGCGACTCGGGAGGCCTGTTCGTGATCGACTTTATCGACATGATGTCCAGCAAGAACCAGCGCGCGGTCGAAAATCGCCTGCGCGACGCCCTGAAGATCGACCGCGCCCGTATCCAGACCGGCCGCATTTCACGCTTCGGTTTACTCGAAATGTCGCGGCAGCGAATGCGTCCGTCGCTTGGCGATTCGACCCAATTGCCGTGCCCGCGTTGCAAGGGCCAGGGCACGATCCGCAATGTCGAATCGGTCGCCCTATCGGTGCTGCGTATCATCGAAGAAGAAGCTATGAAGAAAGGCACCGAAAAGGTCATCGCGCATCTGCCGATCGACTGTGCGACCTTTTTACTGAATGAAAAGCGCAACAACATCGAGCAGATCGAAAACCGGCTGAAAGTCGATATCATCGTTCTGCCCAGCAAACATCTGGAAACGCCGGCTTACGATATCGAACGGATCAAGGAGAAAGACGCTCCGGAAGAAAAATCCAGCTATCAGCAAATCAAGGCCGAGGAAATCGCGATTCCGGAATTCGCGCAACAGGAAAGACAGCGTGTCGAAAAAGCCGCGATCAAGGAGTTCCTTCCCGACTCCCCGGCGCCGATGCAGAACCGGAGCGAGGCCGCCAGCCTGATCAAGCGCTTTTGGCACAAATTGGTCGGTCCACCGAAAGAACCGGTCGAGGAGCCCAAGGAGAAACCGGCGCAAACGGCCGAGAAAAGCAAACCGGCAAGGCACGACAGGAACAAAAAGAGACAAGGCAAGGAGCAGCACGCGGGTAAGCAGGAAGCGCGTCCGCCACGTCCTCCGCGCGATCAACAGCAACAGAAACCGGCGGCCGAGCGTCAGCCTAAACTGCCTGCTCCGGTAGTGGAACCTGGCGAGCAGCCGGCTGAAATCCGCGTTGCGGCACTTGAAACAGAAGCTCAAATGGCTGATGCGCCCGCTACAGATGGCGAGCAAAAAAAGCCATTCAACGGCAAGCGCCGCGGACCGCGCCGCCGCTCAAGACATTCCGGCAACAGACGGCAGGAAGCAAGTTCCTCCGGCGAAACCGGCACCGACTCCGGAGGCCAGCAGGAAGCGTCGGCTTATGCGAACGATACTGCGCAAACCCAGAGCGGCGAGTCGCATCAGGAGCACACGGCAAAACCGGAACGCCAACAGCGTCCCGAAGCCGAATCGAGGCCTGTTGCGGTAGAAAACGTTCACTACGAATCGGACGGCGATTCCTGATTCTTGATATGGCGGGTTTTTAACCCGCCATTCTTTTCGGAAGGTGATCTCGATTATGCCGCCGAGTTTTTTCGCCGAAATCGAGGCAATAATGCCGCTCCTCCTACGCAATGGCAGGCAGTTCATGTCAGAGTTGATGTGCCGGATGGTCCTTCCAGAATCGCCCGGCGCTTGTCTGCTTTTTACGTCGGCGGCACACAATTCTTCCCTATGGTCCGCCGCTACCAAACGAGATGTATGCTATGAGACGACAATTCTCAGGTTTTGGCGTCTGTTGGAGAGCCATCAGTTGGCACAAACTGTTCGCTGAAACGTCGGCGCTGTTGGCCGACAAAGGCTTGTTGTTGCGGTAAGGGACGATCGTCGATGCCGCTTTGATCGCCGCACACCGCCCGCGCCAAGAATCGAAAACGCAACCGATGCCCGAATCGGGCGCATACAGTCGAGACCACCACGGCGAAGTTGGCTGATGGGTTGATGACCGATGCCTTGCCGCACGGCGAAGAACCGGTCGTGTTGGAGGCGATCGCGCCTATGCCGGCCTATCAGAAACTTAATACTGAGTCTTGAGACAAGGTTCTGCAGCGCCCTCCCTTCGCTAGAAGCACCCAGACTATATTGTCGCTTGAGATTATTTGCCTATACAAAAGCTCGAAAAGATTTTGCCCAGTAAATCATCGGACGTAAATTGCCCGGTGATTTCAGCCAGCTCGTTTTGCGCCTGTCTCAGGTCTTCGGCGACCAGTTCGCCGGCGTGGTTGTTTTGCAGTTGATAGAGCGCGCTGGCGACGAAGGCGTGGCCCTGGCTGAGCGCTTCGAGGTGGCGGCGGCGGGCGATGAAGACGTGTTCTGCCCTGTCGTTGAAGCCAACGCTTTGCTTGAGGTGGCGGGACAGGAGATCCATGCCCGCGCCGGTTTTGATCGACAGATAAATTTGCGTGCCGATTGTGGTTTCAATCATTTCCGGCGCACGGCCGAGCAGATCGATCTTATTATAGACTTCGGTGATCGAAATATTGCCGGGCAGACTTTGCCGGAGCGCTTCGATGTCCCTTTCTTGGACGTCGATCAATAAGAGGATCAGATCGGCCTTGCGGATTTCGGCGTGGGCGCGGCGGATGCCTTCCTGCTCGACTGGGTTGTCGCTGTCCCGAAGCCCCGCGGTGTCGATGATGTGCAGCGGCATGCCATCCAGTTGAATCCTTTCGCGCAGCACGTCGCGGGTAGTGCCGGCGATGTCGGTCACGATCGCAGCCTCGAAACCGGCCAATGCATTCAACAGGCTCGATTTGCCGGCGTTCGGTTTGCCGGCCAGCACGACGGTCATGCCGTCGCGGAGAAGGCGCCCCTGTTTGGCCGTTTGCTGGATTTGCTCGATGCGGCCGAGCAAAGCGAGGATGCGGTTTTCGACGACGCCGTCGCTCAGAAAATCGATTTCTTCCTCGACGAAATCAATCGCAGCCTCGACATAGGTGCGCAGTTCCGTCAGCTCTTGCACCAAATCGTTGATCAGTATCGAAAAAACGCCCTGCATCGACATTTGCGCGGAACGCGCCGATTGTTCGGTACTGCTTTCGATCAGGTCGGCGACCGCTTCGGCCTGAGCCAGATCGAGTTTGTTGTTCAGAAATGCGCGTTCGGTGAATTCGCCCGGACCGGCAATCCGTGCGCCGAGCGATAGCACGCGGCGCAGCACCATGTCGAGCACGACCGAGCCGCCGTGGCCCTGTAACTCAAGCACGTCTTCGCCGGTATAAGAGGCAGGCCCCGGAAAATACAACGCGATGCCGGAATCGATCAGGGTACGGTCGGCATCCAGGAAAGGGGTGTATTGCGCCAGTCTCGGCGTCGGAGGTTTGGCGAGCAGTTGTTCGGCAATCTCGGTGACGAGACTGCCGGAAATTCGAACGATACCGACACCGCCGTTGCCCGGCGGTGTCGCAATTGCTGCGATGGTATCTTTAAAATCGATCTGCACTAAGACGCGAGTCCGGCTTTTTCGATTTGTTTGCTGATGTACATTTGCTGGCAGATCGACAAGGTGTTGTTGACCACCCAGTACAGTACCAGTCCTGCCGGGAAGAACAGGAAGAAGATCGTGAAGATGATCGGGAACATCTTGATGACTTTCGCCTGCACCGGATCGACCGGAGTCGGATTCAAGCCCTGCTGGATTTTCATCGTGACGCCCATGATCAACGGCAGGATGTAGAACGGATCTTGCACCGACAAATCCTGCAGCCAAAGCGCGAACGGCGCCTGACGGAATTCAACCGTTTCGCCAAGCACCCAATACAGACACATGAACACCGGAATCTGCAACAGCATCGGCAAACAGCCGCCGAGCGGGTTGACCTGCTCCTTTTTGTACAGAGCCATCATTTCCTGGTTCAGGCGCATGCGGTCGTCGGCGAAACGCTCCTGCAATTCTTTCAGGCGCGGCTGAACCTTGCGCATTTTCGCCATCGAACGGAAACTTGCCTGCGTCAGCGGAAACATCAGCAGTTTGATGCAGAATGTCACACCGATGATCGCAAGCCCCCAGTTGCGGGTGAAATTGTGGATATGATTCAACAAGGCGTAAATCGGTTTGCCGATGAAAGTCAGCACACTGTAATCGACGGTCAATTCCAAGCCTTTGGCGACCTTCTCCATCAGCGGCTGAATTTTCGGGCCGGCAAACAAACTCGCGGTCAGGTTTACCGAACCGTTTGCAGGCACGGTCACTGTCGGCGAGTACGAACCAATTACATAACGGTCGTCTTGCTGCAACCATTTGGTATAGAAATGATTGTCCTGATCGGCCGGAGGAATCCAGGCGGATGCGAAATAATGCTGAATGAACGCAGCCCAACCGCCTTTGGTGTTGGTATCAAGCACCTCTTCGCGCATGTCGTCGAAATCGATCTTTTTGTATTTATCTTTTTCGGTGTAGATCACACCGCCATTGTAGGCGCGCATGCCGCCCAGCGCACTCCCGCTGCTTTGTTTTTCAGGCGTTCTGAGCAGTTGGCTGTACTGTCTGCCGCTCCAGGGTTTGGCGGATGCGTTGTCGATTTTTTGCGCGAGTTTAATTTCGTAGCTGCCGCGCGTAACCGTAAACGCCTTGGTCACTGTCAGTCCGCTGTTGTCGGTCCAGGTTAGCGGCACGGTCAGGCTATCCTGGCCGTCTTGCAGCGTGTAGCTGTCTTGGCTGCTTGCAAACACGGTGTAATGGTTCGGCGCCGAAACGGAGCCCTCGCTTGAGATCAAGCCGCTTTGCGCGATAAAAATTTTATCCTGTTCGGCGTTGAAGATGCGCACCGGATTACGGTCGATCGTTTCAGGTTCGAAGCCGGCCATTCGGCGCACTGCGTCGACGACCGTATTGCTTTGCTGAACCGGATAAGCAAGCAAATCGAGATTTTGAATGGTGCCGCCCGCCAGGTCGATTTCGAGCGCTAGCACGTCGGTTTTGATTTTGACGGTTTTGGAAGCAGACGCACTCGCCGACGCAGCAACGTTAGCCTGTACCGGAGTACTGGCAGCCGCCTGTTCAGGCATGCCGCTTGCGGTAGGCAAGTCTTCCTTTATGTTCGTCGCGGCGCTCTCTATTGCCGCAGGAACGGGCGGCTTCGGGCCGTAATCGATCTGCCATTGCTGGTATAACATGAAGACCAGCAGGCCAAAGCTAAAGATGAGAAGAAATCTTATATTATCCATTCTTATTATTACCAAATTTTTCCGGGACAAGATCGATGCCGCCCTCGTGGAAAGGGTGGCATTTCAATAATCTTCGCAGGGTGAGGTAGGAACCAGCCATGAAACCGTGGAGCCGGAGCGCTTCGATGGCATAAGTTGAACAGCTTGGATAAAACCGGCAGTGGTTTCCAAGCAGGGGACTTATGAAGTATTTGTAAAACCTGATGACCGCTATGAGCACGAAGCGCATCGGGATACCAGTCTTGACCAATGCTTTTCCAGGGAATGACTTAATGTCTCCACAGGCGCGTCGACCGCTTCCTTACGCGCCAGCACCACAATATCCATACTGCCCAAACTATGCTGCCGCATTCTGAAATTTTCCCTGACAGCCCGTTTGATCGCGTTCCGGTGCACGGCCTTTTTAATTTGTTTCTTGGCGATTGCCAAACCCAGCCGAGGATGATCGAGGCCATTCCTGATGGCTAATAAGGTAAAATATTGATCGCCGGATTTTACCGGTTTGGCAAAAACTTTTTTGTAATCATCCGGCTTGTTCAGACGTAACTCTGAAGGAAAATTTAAACTGTTCTCAGCCACCCTGTTGCCGACTACACTGTCAATTTGGCGCGGCCTTTCGCTCTACGCGCGTTCAATACTTTGCGGCCACCGACGGTCGCCATTCTGGCACGAAAACCATGGGTTCTTGCGCGTTTCAATTTACTAGGTTGGTATGTTCTTTTCATTGGTGTTGCCCGATTGAAATAATTTTAAGAAAAACAGATAAAAAAGCCTCAGGATGATAGAATAATCCGCTTAACCTGTCAATTCCATTATGCTTTAGTTTTTATTGCGTATCAAAATGACAGGTCTCCGCCCTATTTGTTTTACACACCTTATCTTATCAATAAACCCTCATGAGTTCGATTTGGAGCAACTGTCTCGCCAAGCTGGAAAACGAAATTTCCAGTTCCGACTTCAGCACCTGGATTCGGCCGTTGCAGGCCGTCGAGAGCCAAGGACGGATCAGATTGTTAGCACCTAACCGTTTTGTACTGGATTGGGTTAAGGAGCATCATTTCGCGAAGATCGAGGAAACCATCCATCAATTCGCGGAAGGTTCGCTGATATTGGACCTCGAAATCGGCTCCAAAAAACCGGAAGCGCCGCCAGCCGCAATCAAAACCCTGCACCCCGCAGAAGCCAAAAAGCAGCAGCCCAATTTTTTGAACAAGGCGTTTACCTTCGGCAACTTTGTCGAGGGCAAATCGAATCAACTCGCGCGCGCGGCTTCGATCCAGGTTTCCGAGAATATCGGCAAAGCCTACAATCCGCTGTTGATCTATGGCAGCTCGGGCCTCGGCAAGACGCACATGATGCACGCGATCGGCAATGCGGTGCTGCAAAAAAATCCGACCGCATCGATCGTTTACCTGCATTCGGAAAAATTTGTGCAGGACATGGTCAAAGCGCTGCAACAAAATCAGATCAACAGTTTTAAAGAATATTACCGCGGCCTCGATGTGCTGCTGATCGACGACATTCAGTTTTTTGCCGGTAAGGAACGCTCGCAGGAAGAGTTTTTTCATACCTTCAACACCCTGCTCGAAAAGAGGCATCAAGTGGTGTTGACCTGCGACAAATACCCGAAAGAAATCGACGGCCTGGAAGACCGTTTGAAATCGCGTTTCGGTTGGGGGCTACCGGTGTCGATCGAGCCGCCCGACATGGAAACACGCGCCGCGATCCTAATGAAAAAAGCCGATCTCGCGCATGTCGAGTTGCCGCAGGAAGTCGCATTTTTCATCGCGAAACGGATTCCGTCCAATGTGCGCGATCTGGAAGGCGCATTGCGGCGAGTGATTGCGAATGCGCAATTCACCGGCCAAAAAATCACGGTCGATTTTACCAAGGAAGCATTGCACGATCTGATTTCCTTGCAAGATAAGCTGGTCAATATCGACAACATTCAAAAAACGGTCGCTGATTATTACAAGATCCGGATTGCGGATCTTTCCTCTAAAAATCGACGCCAATCCGTTACCCGGCCCCGGCAAATCGCGATGAGTCTCGCGCGCGAGTTGACTTCGCACAGCCTGCCCGAAATCGGCGACGCTTTCGGCGGACGCGATCATACGACCGTAATCAATGCCTGCAAACGGATCGTCGAACTGAAAGAATCGGACGTAAAAGTCGCAGAGGATTATGCGAATCTTTTACGATCCTTGTCGCATTGATCCGCGCTATCGATCGGTCCATGTTTAGCTTGTAGATTTTTACTATTGCCTTTTATTTGCCTATGAAATTCAGTATCAATCGAGACACCCTGCTGCCCCCTTTGCAGCAAATCGTCAGCGTGATCGAAAAAAAGCAAACAATGCCGATCCTGTCGAACGTGTTGATGGTGATCGACGCGGACACCCTGACCATGACCGGCACGGACCTTGAAATTCAAATCGTCGCCAGACTGGCCGTGATTGGCGCCAAGCCCGGTGCTATCACACTGCCCGCTCGTAAATTTCTTGATATTTGCCGCTTGCTGCCGCCGAATACCGAGATACGCATCGACCAACATGACGACATGGTTAAACTGGCCACGTCGCGCAGCCGCTTTTCATTGTCCTGCCTGCCCGCCGAAAATTATCCCGAATTCGCCGAATCGCAGATGGAGAATAGTTTTTTGATCAGCGCCGGCAAGTTAAAAAAAGCGCTAGACAAAACGATGTTCTGCATGGCCAACCAGGATGTTCGCTACTACCTGAACGGGCTGTTGCTGCACATCTCGAACAATGCACTCAAACTGGTCGCTTCGGATGGCCACCGCCTGGCGATTTATGAAGACGAACTGGAAACGCCGACCGGCCTCGAAGCGCGCATCATCGTGCCGCGCAAAGGCGTACAGGAATTGTCGCGTCTGCTCGACGATAGCGACACCCCGTTGCAGGTCAGTTTTTCGAGCAATCATATCAAGGTCGAAGTGCATAACACCGTGTTTTCTGCGAAACTGGTCGATTCCAAATATCCCGATTTCGGCAAGGTTTTCCAACAAGCCTTCCTTCCCTCGCTTTCGATTCAAAAGCCGTTGCTCCGCGACGCGCTAACCCGCGTCGCAATTTTGGCCAATGAAAAATTTCGCGGCGTCACCTTTCGTTTTGCCGCGGACCTACTCCATATCAGCGCGCATAACCCCGAACATGAGGAAGCCGAAGAAGAGTTGCCGATCACCTACAGCGGCGACGAGTTCAACATTTCGTTCAATGCGCAATACATGCTTGATGCGGTTTCGAATCTCGATGCTGATACCGCGGAATTGACGATCGCGTCAAACCTGAGCAGTTGCTTTATCAACGAACCGGAGCAACAGACTTATAAGTTTATCGTGATGCCGATGCGGTTATGATCAGCGCGCAATGACTTTATCAAGACTGGATATTGCTTCGGTCAGAAATATCCAACAAGCCACTCTTTATCCCGCGCCTGCACTCAATTTCATCTATGGCGCCAACGCCTCCGGCAAAAGCGCCCTGCTGGAGGCCATTTTTCTTCTCGGCCGCGCCAGATCGTTCCGTTCCTCTTCAATTAAACCCGTCATCCATTTTTCGCACGATCATTTGATGGTCACTGCGCAAACCGTCTTCACCAGCGGTGCGCATCAGCACGTCGGCGTCAAGCTCGACACCAAGACTTGCGACATCCGGATCAATCAGCAGACGATGCCGAACAAGTCGAGCCTCGCCTATGCCTTGCCGCTGCAATTGATCTACCCGAAAAGCTATGAATTACTGGATGGTAGCCCACAGGCGCGCCGAGAGTTTCTGGACTGGGGAGTTTTTCATCACGATCCGGCCTTTTTGCCGGCTTGGCGCAATTATAAAAAGGTACTCGCGCAGCGCAATGCCTTGTTGAAAAACCGGCAATCCGAACACCTGAAAGTATGGAGCCAGGAGTTAGCGTATTACGGTACAATAGTCACCGATTGCCGGCGCCGCTATCTGGAGATTTTTTCGCCTGTTTTTCAAAGCATCGCCGGCCAACTGCTGGAACTTCCGGCGGTCGCGATGTCTTTGTCGCCCGGTTGGGACAACTCTGAATCCTTGCTGCAAATCTTGACCGAAGACGCCGAAAAGGACTTGCGTTACGGCTTCACGCAGAACGGCCCCCACCGCGCCGATTTAATGTTGACTCTTGATCGCCTGCCCGCCCGGGATATTGTTTCACGCGGCCAGTTGAAACTGCTGGTCATCAGCCTGAAGCTCGCGCAGGTACAACTATTAAACTTAAATGAACAAGACTCGACTTGCATACTCTTCGATGATTTCGCAGCGGAACTCGATGTGGCGAATCGCGCGAAGGTATTGCGCTATATATCCAACATGCAGTGTCAAGCATTCCTTACCGCAACGTCGCCAATAGATTTTGGCGATTTGCCCAACATAGATAACTACAAAATGTTCCATGTGGAACATGGCGAAATCAATCCGGTGGATTGTTCCATGTGGAACATTAAAAACACGTCAGAAGCAGGTACATAAATGAGCCAAGAAAACGATCAGGAAAACAATAAAGATCACTATGACAGCACCAATATTCAGGTACTGAAGGGACTTGATGCGGTCAGAAAACGCCCGGGCATGTACATCGGCGACACCGATGACGGCACCGGGCTGCATCATATGGTTTTCGAAGTCGTGGACAACTCGATCGACGAGGCGTTGGCGGGATATTGCAAGGAAGTGCATGTAATCATTCACAACAACGGCTATGTCTCGGTCAAGGATGACGGCCGCGGCATCCCTGTCGATATTCATGAAGAAGAAGGCCGTTCAGCCGCCGAAGTAATCATGACCGTGCTGCACGCAGGCGGTAAGTTTGACGATAACGCCTACAAGGTCTCTGGAGGCCTGCACGGGGTCGGTGTTTCAGTCGTGAACGCACTATCCGAAGAGTTGGAGCTCGAAGTTCGCAAGAACGGCAAGCTGCACAAACAAACCTATAAGATGGGCGAGCCTGTCGCACCGCTGGCAGCGGTCGGCCCTGCGGAGGGCACCGGCACCAAGATAAAATTCAAGCCAAGTGCACTGACCTTTACCGATGTCGAGTTTCATTACGACATCCTCGCCAAACGCCTGCGCGAACTGTCATTCCTGAATTCCGGCGTGCGCATCATCCTCGAGGATGAACGCACCGACAAGCGCGATGTGTTTGAGTTCGAAGGCGGCATCTCGGCCTTTGTCGAGCACCTGAACAAAAACAAAACCCCGCTGTTCCCAGAGGTTTTTCATTTCGTAACCGAAAAGGACGGCGTGACGGTCGAGGTCGCGATGCAATGGAACGATTCGTATCAGGAAAACGTATTCTGCTACACGAACAACATCCCGCAACGCGACGGCGGCAGCCATCTGGCCGGATTTCGCGGCGCGCTGACCCGCACAATCAATCAATACATCGAAACCAGCGGACTCGCGAAAAAGGAAAAGGTCGCGACGACCGGCGACGACGCCCGCGAAGGCCTGACCGCGGTCTTGTCAGTGAAGGTGCCGGACCCGAAGTTTTCCTCGCAAACGAAGGACAAACTGGTCTCCTCCGAAGTCAAGCCGATCGTCGAATCGGCGATGAACGAGAAATTGCAGGAATTCCTGCTCGAAAACCCGCAAATCGCCAAAACCATTTCGATGAAGATCGTCGATGCGGCGCGCGCACGCGAAGCGGCGCGCAAAGCCCGCGAAATGACGCGCCGTAAAACCACGCTGGACATCGCGGGACTGCCGGGAAAACTGGCCGACTGCCAGGAAAAAGATCCGGCCCTGTCCGAACTGTTCCTCGTCGAAGGGGATTCCGCGGGCGGCTCCGCCAAACAGGGCCGCGACCGCCGCACCCAGGCGATCCTGCCTTTGAAAGGCAAGATTTTGAACGTCGAGAAGGCCCGTTTCGACAAGATGATCTCCTCCGAGGAAGTCGGCACCTTGATCACCGCGCTCGGCTGCGGCATCGGCAAGGAAGAATACAACCTGGACAAGTTGCGCTACCACCGCATCATCATCATGACCGATGCGGACGTGGACGGCTCGCACATCCGTACCCTGCTGCTGACCTTTTTCTACCGGCAACTGCCCGAGATCGTCGAAAAAGGCTACATCTACATCGCCCAGCCGCCACTGTACAAGGTCAAGAAAGGCAAGCAGGAGCATTATGTGAAGGATGATGCCAATTTGAATGAATACCTGATTCAACAGGCCTTGGACAAGGCGCAATTGTTCACCAGCGAAGACGCGCCGCCGATTCAGGGCCAGGGCCTCGAAAAACTGGCGCAGGAATTCACCGAAGTCACGCGCACGATCGACCGCTTGGCCAGACGCTACGACAGCGGCTTCCTGGAGCAATTGACGCTGATGGAAGTCGTGGACGAGCCCCTGCTGCAGGATAAGGACGCCTTGCACGCCTGGCTGATGAAAGTGCAGAACGATCTAACGTCAGCAGGCGACAAAACCATCTATTCGATCGAATTGGAGTACCGGCACGAGCAGGATTTCGTGATTACAGTCGATAAGCGCCGTCACGGCAACAACAAGCAATTCGTGCTGCCGGCCAGCTTTTTCAACGGCAAGGACTATCAAAGGATCGCACACTACGCGCAATTGACCGCCGGCATGTTCAACGCCTCGTCCTACATGCAGATGGGCGAAAAAAAGCAGCCGGTCACGAACTTCAAGCAAGCCTTCGACTGGATGATGCGGGAAATCAAAAAAGGCCAGCACATCCAGCGCTACAAAGGTCTCGGCGAGATGAACCCCGAACAACTCTGGGAAACCACGCTCGATGCGAACAACCGCCGCTTATTGCAGGTTAGAATCGAAGACGCGATCGCGGCCGATGAAATCTTCACGACCCTGATGGGCGATGTGGTCGAGCCGCGCCGGGATTTTATCGTGAAGAATGCGCTGGATGTGGCGAATCTGGACGTCTAGCCCTTTTGTCGTGTCAGACTCATAATTTATGAAATGAATCTCACAATTGTGAAATGAGATCTCATAATTAATGAAACCGGTGTTGTTCCTCATAATTTATTAAATAAGCCTGCCGGTAAATTTGACCGGTAGGCGCAAATTAAAGATGTTTAGTTTGCAATGGAAATAATTCTACACTTAACTGACCTACATTTCGGCTCCGAAGGCGATAAACCGAGTAGCCAAGCACAGAGGAAAATTTGTCTCGATTCGTTATTGGCTGAACTAGCCAAACTAGATTCTACTTGGAAACCTACCTTTATTTGTATTACAGGGGACTTGGTCTGGCGAGGTGCCGGTAGTGACTATGATCAAGCGAAACAATGGTTAGATCAGCTCTTATTAGCGTGCGAGTTAACTTATGAGCAACTGATTATCTGTGTTGGTAATCATGAAGTTGATCGGAAATTAGCAGAAAGGCTTCCTCGTCCATCCAATGCGGAAGAGGCCGATAGTACGTTGGCTCTGCCATTACCGGATTTTTTACAGCAACCTTTCCTGAATTTCATAAAATTTTGCGAGGCAAATAATATTCCGATCCTGAATTTTGGCGATACGGAATCGTATTTGATTGGCATACGGGAATATCGTGGCATTAAGTTTCTAATTTTAAATTCATGCTGGTTTTCCAAGGATAACCAAGACAAAGGTAAGTTATGGATGGGATTTCCACATTTGCAATATATGGAGGCTAACAGTCAAATATCTCGCATTCAACCCGACCATGTATCTCCTCCTGTAACTATTGCCTTAATGCATCATCCTGTGACATGGTTACATGAGGAAGAGCAACACGCTTTTCAAGCCCGTCCCAACACATGGGATTACCTCGCAATGCGTTGCGACGTTTTATTGACCGGCCATACTCATGGAGAAAGTCGACGGGCAGATCAAATTGCCGAAGGTGCGAGGCATTTTACCGGCGGCGCTACATATGCTGATGCCAATTATTTCAATTCGTTTCGTTTGCTGAAAATCGATCACGAAAACATTGTTTACAGAACTTTCGATTTCGATCCACGTTCTGCCGATATTGCTTGGAAACCTTCCAATGCCGTTTCATTACCTATAAGACAGCAAATTCGGGCAATTCAAAAAAGCATACAAGTGGCACCAGCCGACGCAAAAGATAGATTACGAGAAGCGCTACGTGCCGATGCTGAACGTCAGAGGGATAGAAAATCACGTCTATTGCGCCCGATCGGATCGTTACCTAGTTCTGTGCCACAACAAGTTTCCCTGCAAGTCAGTAAGCAAATTGACCGCTTCGATCCACTGGGTCGAATGCTCAGAAAAGACAAATCTGAGTACGTGATGCCATTGTATGAGGCAGTGCGAGAATCACGCCGCACATTGCTGCTGGGTGATTTGGGTACAGGGAAAAGTACATTGGCAGCACAATTAGTGATTGAGACTCTGGAGCGCTCGGTGACAACTGTGGCGGTACTTCTGCCCGTTAAAAACTTAAAACTACCTGAGCGGTTATTGTTGCAAGATCTGCTGCAAGCACTGGATGCGCACATCTCCGGTGAAGTCATACCCGACGAAACGCCACCGAAACTGAACGATTTGCTACAAAGTCAAACCGAAGTTTTAGTTGTATTTGATGGTTTGGACGAATTGTCCCGAGATTGCGCAGGACGGCTGCTGAGTATGGCGGCAAAGCTAACGGAGCATTGGCCGACGATACAAGTAGTCGCTACCGCCCGGCCAGTGGAAATGCGCGGCGTTTCTTTTGCCGATTGGCAGATCATACACACGACTTCTCTACAAGAAGCTGGGAAGTTTCAATTTCTTATGGAAGAACTGATCGCAGATGGAGTTTCTCCAGAGTTGGCGGAAGACAAGGCCCAAGCTTTATTGCGAATATTAAAAGAACTGCCGACGTTGAATTCATTGGCTGTCACACCGCTGGTTATCCGCATGATTTATCCTCGGTTAGACGCCGCCACCTCGCAAACATCACTGAGTCTGGGAGATTTACTGTACGAACTGTTGATTGAACGCTTGAATGGTTGGCAACAGCGAGACGATAAACCCGTCAACTTTACCGATTTCGAAGCGGCATTACCGACCGCTGAAGCAAAAGCCGAATTTCTTGCTGTATTAGCACAAAAAAACGCCGTCGGAATTTCTATTACGTCTGAGGCTGCCAGAGCAAATCTGATGGATGCAGCGGTCAAGATTGATAAAGCAAATCCACATGCTTTAGTTGATCAGGCACTGACCTGTTTCAAATGGCTAGGCCTTATTTCACTTTCTGATGTTTTGGAGTTTCCTCTTCAGCCGCTTGCTGAAATGGCTGCGGCTATAGCTCTGGTAAAACAATGGCGGGGAGAAAGTGCAAATATCTATCTACCAAACAATGACGAATGGCGGATTGTTTCATTCGCCGCTGCAATTATCCGTCGTAGACTTTGGCTTGATGAATTGATTCAGCCGTTAAAGTGCTATATTGGACAATTGTTACAAAATCCTCATAACGTTCCCGCTGCTTGCTACATCGTGGTGGAAGCTAACGATGCCAATTACGCTAAATACTTGATTCAGGCCTTTTCACGGCTCGGTTATCATCCGTTGGTGCCATTCGAAGATGAGCGCATTGCTTCGTCGCGTAACATCGCCAACGCCCTGTGGTTGGCGGGAACCGAAGGGTTCGACTGGCTGTTCGGGCAATATCTTGATCCCACATATCCCCTTCCTAATGCCGGCAGCAAAACCATTCATGATGTCTTTTATCAATGGTCCAAGTTCGCACAGGGGAACCTAGATGCTTCTCAGAAACAGCGCCTCTCAACTATGGTCATGCCTTATCTGGCTACTGGTGAAGCAAACTTCTTCGGCGTACTCGGTATGTTATCTTTATTGGTTCCAGAAGCGTTTGAACTGGAAGACCGGCTTTGGTATCACCTATATGAACTGGATAGTCCAACGTTTGGTGATGGGCTCCTTTCGCAAATCCGCTTGGAATTCTTCGATCCGAACACTAGGCCATTGCTTGAAAAAATGCTTCTGCATCGCGCGTCAGAAAGCGCGGCTGCGGCATTGCTTTGGTTAGAATTGAATCCTGATAGCGCCCTCCCTGTTGAAATTATACGAGCTTCTTTTCGTTATCTATCCAAGACTGTGACCGGTAACGCGGCTATTACGTTGTCAATGCAATGCCGTCAACGGCTAGGGCAGGAACGCTGGTTGCGATTCGCACGCTGGATGTTAAGTGATGGAGACAACAGTGTTGCCTGTGGCGCAGCCTCGACATTACATGAAACTGGCGAAAATAGGCTTTCCCTACTCGGGGATGTTTTTATGCGCGCCATGCATGATGGCGGATATATGGCTGTGGCGGAAAAAATCATGGCCGAGCTCATCAATGGCGAAAATGATAAGGGTATTAATTGGCTGATTAATCGACTAGAAAAGGAGAGCGATTCACGATTTGGCGGCCATTCAGGCTATTGGCGGTTATTGTTGGCTTATATAGCTCGATTAGAAAACGGCCCAGACAAATTAGCCGGTTGTCTGCAAGCTCTAGGGCAATTTGTCTTACCACGTTATCCCGAAGTGAGAGAAGCATTTTCTCGCTTGTTGAATGGTTCTAACGGGAGTGCATATCGCCATGCATTGCGAAAACGTCTGCATGATCTGAACCCAACGATTCGTAGGAACGCCGCTCATGTCCTAGTGGCAACTGATCCCAGTACAGAAAGTGAGGCTTTGTTTGTTGCAGTACGCTCAAGGGCTGTTGGTTGGCATCATGAGCTGCACGAATGGGAAAGTTTCTGCCTTACTTTGAATTTTTCACCTGTTGTGCTGGGGTTTCTGCAAAGTCGTATGGATTTGCTGGAATCTCAGTCGAGAGCTTTTGCTCGGGTTTTGTTGGTAAAAGGCAAACTGATAGAGCCTGAATTCCAAATCGAATGGGCTAACGCGCTTTTCGAACTCGGCAATTGGCATTTGCTGCGTGATCCCATATGCCAGGACATGTTAAGTAGCAAAGAAGCTTTGGCGTTTCTGGTACAACAATTGGCGCAATCGAATCCGAATTTTGCAAGCCAAGCAGCAGAGCAATTATTACGTAGCCACCGCAGCACTTTGACGGCGCAGATAGAAGCCCAGTGCATCTTGTTGGAAAGCCGGTCAACGTGCTGGCCGAAAAGTTTTATTGAACAGATGATACGCTTAGCAGATGATGTTGAGTTTCGGATCTCGTTAATCGAAGCCTACGAAGTTCTGCGAAACCAAGGCTGTAACCCATTACCTTTGGGGCTGGTAGCGCAAGCTATTCAAGACGATATTCCATGGAAAGATGCTCTTTGGACGATGTTTGTTGCCGAGTTAGGAGTAGGCATTGGAGATCAGGCAGAAGTGTTTGGCTCGGCACTTTTGCAATTCGGTTCTATAAAACAGGAGTATCGTCAGGCCATAGGCCAAGCGGCAATACACTGTATGGATGATTCACGGACCAAAGCATCGCGTTGGATTGAAAATTATCATTGGCT
This sequence comes from Methylomicrobium sp. Wu6, assembly GCF_035916875.1. Taxonomy (NCBI): domain Bacteria; kingdom Pseudomonadati; phylum Pseudomonadota; class Gammaproteobacteria; order Methylococcales; family Methylococcaceae; genus Methylomicrobium; species Methylomicrobium sp. Wu6. The sequence goes on along the minus strand of NZ_JAXUHN010000085.1, from coordinate 7,265 downwards.
CGCTCTGATAGCTGATGAATTTATCGGGCTTAAAGCAGAATCTATTCGGGAGGTATTAAAGCACGCCAGTGGGCGCCCAATTCATTGTGCAGCCGCGGCAGCTTTACTCGCGCGAATAGGTGAAGTGCCAGACGGCGTGCGTTTCGAGCGCGGCGTACGAAATCGTCCTGAATTATCTGGGCTCGTTCACAATGAAAATATGGAAGCAAATCTATTCCAAAGGTTATTGGATTATGGAAGAGATGCCGAAAAGCTCCATGAAGAAACATTAAACACCATTGAAAAATATTTGTATTTTCCTCAGCCCGATGAATCGGTATTTAAAAAATTGACAGCTCAAGGCAAACCGGGAATCCTCATCAGTACAGTGCTCCGCTTTTGCTACGATGCCGATCCAAAGCTATTGGAAACCCTGCCATTGCTGAGTGAGTGGGGCAGACTTTGGCATAATTCAGGCCAAAATCGACAACTTGAACGGTTGCTGCAAATCTGGATGTCAAGTAGGGAAGCAGTGCTGCGTGAAAATAGTTACGCTGCTGAGCAATATTTGGAAGCTCTTGATAAGGAAATACTTATTGGCAACCATTGGATACTGCCGTTAGCTACAGAAATATTGAACACACGAAAAAGTTTACTTCCATCTCAAATAAGCACCGTGTTTTCGGAGTATGCAGAACACCGTACATTTTTGCACGAAAGACTATTTGAGCAATTCGTCACTTGGTTATCGAGCGATTTTGATAGCGTGACCAGAGAGGCAGTATTGGAGGCGGTCCATGCTCCCCTTGTCGTAAGTGAATAGCAACAAGTTCATTGGCATTTCTTGAGCTCTCTAAGTCATTGATTTGCTATTCACAGGTTGCAAACGAACTTCTCGCGAAGCACTTATTGGGTGAATCTTATAGCTCTGATAACAGCTATGCCTTGCTGTTATTTCCCTGTGTCCAATGGGCGTTCGGTGGTGAGCAGATGCAAACAGCTCAAGTGGTTTTTTTACAGGGAATGCTGGCTGTGTTAAATGAAAAACTAACGTCGAGGCGGGACACTCCCTCTTCTAGCATGTTAACGGTATTGGCCAAGTTGGGACCGTTGCTTAAAAAAGTCCCACATGCGGCAATTGCCTCTACCATAGAAACTGGACTTACATCACCTGATCCGGCGACTAGAGCCTTTTGTTATATTGTTGACAGCTTTGCAAGGTTCTGCAAACCTTAAAAAAGAGAGTACTCGTATTTTGAATACTCGTTACAAATCCATCTAAGACGAGAGCAATAACAGAAATGCTCATCCGAGTTATAAATCCAGTCAGCAATGAATGTCAGGAAATAACTTTAAATAGATTTGAATAATTAAAATGTAAGAAATCTCAGGGTTGTTTACAGAGGGGTTGATTGAAATAAGCGGTGAGTATTTCATAAGGGGTAGCATTATTCAAACTCTTATGAGGCTTCACGGTATTGTAGAAGTTAATGAAACGGATCAATTGAATACGACGATCAGCGCTGTCCTTAAAGCAGGTCTGATTGTGCCACATCTCCATTAAGGTGCGAATGCCCCGTTCGGCTTTGCCGTTGGTTTGAGGCCGATTGACACGGGTAAACTTCTGGCCGATGCCGTGTTGCAGGCAGGCTTTGACAAAGGCATGCTGGCCTGTGCCCTTGTATTGCATATCCAGACGATACACTTTTGCAACGATATGATGGAGTTGTGTCAAACTACAACAAAATGATCTTTCAACGCAGTTTAGAAAATCAGCAGTTAATCGAACTGCGCGACTGGCTCCTCCCTATGCTCATGAACGGCCAGGTGACGATAAAATAATATTCGAAAGGATCAGCCATAATGCCCCAAAGAAGGATTTAGGCGCTGCTTTTTACTATTATGGTATTATTTTTTCTTAAAAACTGAGGTGGTACAAATGCAAAGAATCAGTATTACCATTGACGACCGTTTAAAAGCCGAACTGGATGACATCACCGGCAAAGGCGAACGTGCGGCCTTTATCAGCCAGGCTATTCAGAAAGCCGTGGACGACTGGCACAAGCAGCAGGCGCTGAAAAAAATCCTGGACTTCAAACCTTACAAAATTGACCAAGATTCGGTCGACGTATTGCGGGAAGTCAGAGCGGACCGAATCCAGCAAGTGATCGATGCCAGTCGGGATTGAGAATGCAACGCTATGTGATCGACAGCTCGGTATTCAACAAGCTTTATCTGGACGAAGCAGACCGTGACAAGGCACAACAGCTTTTCATCAAAGCCGCGGAGGGCGAAGCCATGCTGTTTGCGCCCGATTTGCTGTTTCTTGAAGTGGTGAATACCGCGCAACGCTGCGGCGTGCCTATCGATGCCGTCGTTGAACTGCTGGAGGCGCAGCGGTATTTGATGCAAATGCGCGCCATCACCAGCGACGAGCGAAAGAAGGCGTTGCAGATTATCGCCGGCGGTCATGATAAAAGCGGTTACCCATCCATTTACGATGCCGTTTTCCACGCCATGGCCTTGTGCAATCAGGCGGTTTTGGTGACGGCCGATAAACGGCATTATGCGAAAACTCAATCCCTTGGCAGTATTTGTTTGTTGGATAGTTTGAGCTTTTGAAATCCGGATTTCCTTAGCATGCCTCGATGAAACGCAGGACCGTAGGTTGGGTTAGGCGTTAGCCGTAGCTCAACATGAAGGCCTGTCCGCCGCTGATAACTTTGACTGTTGGGTTACGCTGTTGCTAACCCAACCTACAAAAACCAGGGATCCGATACAAGGTATTGAGCAAGTTAATCCCTCGCACCAAGCACTCAACTGTGCTGCAACATCAAATCTCCAGACAAAAAAATCCGGCGTAGAGCCGGATTTGAAGGAGGAAGTATTGCTATAAGCTTAAGCAATGTCGCATAGAATATCAGGGTTTGCTTAAGCTAGGAATGTGGCATATTGTCGCGCGTGACAGATTGGCGCAGATTCATTCCGAATTCAGAAAACACAGTCTCATCGCAAGCTGTATAAAAAGTCTGGGGTCTCGATCTTGATAGCGCGCAAAGAGCTCGACGACGAACAGTTCATGCCGGGAGATGCACGAACGCCGCGCCGTCGAGTATCCGGCGGTGAATTACACAGCCTAACTGATACGCAGCAACCTGCCATTTACGATAATCTGCTCGTCCGCTCGCACGTGGCCAGATTCAGGCATTCGAAATTCAAAAGTTTTTGATAGGCAGCGAAGAGGGAACCAAAGACATATACTCTAGGCCTAACTTTCACCCCGCGCCTTCTTGCCGAGCGCCAAGCGCGAGGTAATTCATCTGTGCGCTCTTGGAGGCATTGAACGCGGGCGAAGCTATCAAACGCAAGTTGGAAGTCGTGACGACGAGATAGGGATGTCGAGTTTTACCAAAACGCGTTCGGTGCCATGAAACTGGTCCATGCCTGCATCCGTATTGGCGGCTCGGCTGTCATGCTGACCGACAAATGCCCTGATTGGGGATCTCTCATGCCGAAGTCACTTAAAGGATCATCCCTCATCCTCCGCATAGAGGTGGTGAATGTCGATGCTTTCGTCGGCGCGGGAGCAAAGATCACGATGGGCCTGGTATTCACATGAATTTCTAACCACATCCTGAAAGGAGGAAACCATGCGTTACATACAACTCACTTTCACCAGTCTCTGCGCCGTGCTGATGGCATCCACTGTCATAGCGAAAGACAAAAAGGCGGAGAAAAAGATGGATCCACAGGCGATGATGGAAGTCTACACGAAACTCGCCGCACCGAGCGAGCAGCACAAGCAATTAGCAAGCCTTGCGGGAAGCTGGACAACCAAAACCAAGGAATGGATGGAACCCAACAAGGCACCCGTGGAATCCGCCGGCTCCGCAGTGAAACTGTAACATCTCTGCAGGAGACACCGATAAGGCATCCGCCAATTTGCAAATATTCAACAAGGCAATATTCCTTTTTCCGCGCTCTACCCCGCCCGAATAGCTCCGCGCCATGCCGCACTCGAGTGCCAGTTGCTCTTGCGGCCAACCGCTGCTTCCTGAGTTGGACAAGATATGTGTTGACGCTGGTGAGCACTATCGTCAAGTCTCCCGTATGAGTTAACTGTGACCAAAGTATTCGGCTTACCACGATGAGAAGGCCAAGCGATTTTCTTGCTCAGAAAACTTCAACTGTACAATCGGGACAAATAAATACAATTAAGCCAACGGCTTATTGGCAATGGCATAAATCACATTTGCCTCGATTCCGGTGATCGACTTGGCCCGCAGTTGCGATAGATTTGCCTGCTTCACGCGTTGCAATTGATTAGGTTCAAATTGATCCAACGTACCTCGATAACCGCTTCCCATCACCAGTACCCACCAGTCTTCAGGAGTATGTAGTGGATGTATGGATTGTTCGGTAACAATATCGACATCGTGGATGCCGGCTTCTGACAGCATGGCCCTGAGACCTTCCGGATTGGAAATGCGATCCCAAGGATTAAAGTCTTTGTACAATTCAGGGCGTTCATCACGAACTGACTGCCAAAATAGGCTATTGGCCGGTTCAAACAAATCCGCTCCCCATGTCGTGATGGCTAAACGCCCTCCGGGTCGAACTTGTCGCCATAATTCCTTTACTGCTAGCGCCATATCAGGCACAAAAAAGATTCCAAAAACGCAGATCGCTGCATCGAAACAGGCATCAGGATAACCGAGCGAGAGCATGTCGCCGACTTGAAATTCCAAATTCGTCAGCTTCTTCGCCTCGGCTTTAATTTTTGCCTCGGCCAGCAACTTATCCGCCAAATCGACCGCAATCACTTTTCCGTTAGGCCCTACCATTATCGCCGCCGGTAGTGCCGAAGCGCCAGTCCCTGAACACACATCCAATACCCGTTCTCCCGGCAATAAGTTGATGCGCGCTACCGTACTTCTGCCAAACCGGTTCCAGAAAGTGTTGGCAGGGTGGTCGAATAAATCGGCCGCTGCATTGTATGCATGAGTTGTTTTAGCCTTCGCTTCTTCAAATGTATTCATTGGGAGCCCTTGAAATTTTTGTCAGTTTTGATTGTGGAAATGTAATGTCGTCAGTTTTTATAGAAAATTCAGATTTACTGTTGAACCTAAGAAATCTTGCCTTTGACATTGTTGGAATGTCAAGACGATTTGGAGAATGACAGAGCCTGGTTAGTGCCAAGAACCAGGCGGTCGGGAAACAGGATTGCGACCGACGGCTGCGGGTCGTTTTCGATCATTCATGGGAGGGTGACCATCCGAACTTGAGCGGTTGTAACCGGCTTGCATTTGCAGATAAAGTGAGCCGGGAAAAAATCAAATGCGAGCCTGGCCAGATAAATGCAAGCCGTTACACCTACCGGGATTTATTCAGCGCAGCCCTCTCCGACAATGATCTGGCGGAAATCCGCGAATGCATGCACAAGGGTTGGGCGCTGGGTAGCGAACGTTTCAGGAAACAGGTCGAAGCGCTGGGGCCGCGGCGCGCCGCTTCGAAAGCGGTAGGCCCAAGAAGGACAATAATCGTGCCTGCCCCCATTCGGTGTTTTCCAAGTATTAATGCGCATCCGCTCGAAATACATTGAACAGCAATGCCACAAAGCTCAGCGCGACGATGCTGGAACCGATACCTGCCATCGGCTCGCCTGTTTGCGGGTTTCCGCCGTAAATCAGCGCGACGCCAATCAGGGTGATGGGTAATCCGAAGTTGTGGAGCCAGAAATGCACCTTCGCCAGCACATGGCCGGCGAGCTTCGGAAAAGCCTGGTAGATAAGGCCCGAAATTGCCAGCGAAGCCCAGCCCAAAAGATTCGCGTGCGCATGCGTGTCGCGTTGTTCGAAGGCGTGGCTGGAAGCCATGTAAATGCCGAGCCCGACGCCTACGAGTAAGTAGATGACTGCGATACGGATGAATGTGATGCCCATGTGTGCTCCTGAATTCAAAAACGCCAGTCTAGCATGCCATCTGATCGGAGCTGATTAAGAAAATCGGCAAAGAATATTAAATTTTTCCTAACTTCGCGAACGCCTTGCCTTGAATCGGTCGAGCGGCGCCGGCCGCGAAGATAACCGCAACCTTCAAGCGGTTTCCTCCAGTATCAATGCATGTTCGACTTGCAGATTGAACACGCCGCGCCCTGCCTTCTGCAACGAAATGCCGCATTGCCGCTCTTCCAGGCGTCGCTTCAGCAACACCAGCCGGGTTTCGAGGTTGTCGGCCAAGTCCGGCAATCCCAGTTCGGCCTGCAGGCGCAGTTCGCGGTTGCTGAATTGTTGGCGCCCCGCGGTTTGGTGATTCTGCAATAAATGCCAGAAGATCGCTCCCGCCACGCCCTTGATCAGATAGGCATTGTCGATGAATACGCTGTGATCCCTGGCAAAATGCCTGACCCGAATCGGCGTGCCGGCCTTGTCGGCAATCGGCGCCGCCGCATTCAAGCGCCCGCCGACGATGTCGCCGTCCGCCGCGAGGGAAGACACGACTTGCGCTAGATGGTTCGCGAAGATCGCCATCGCGTCTTCCTCATCGTAACCGAACCGGCAATCCCGATCGCTTTCGACATACAGCACGCCCAACAGGCGCTCTTTTGCCTTGATCGGAACGGCCATTTGGCTGCGGCATTCGGCGATGCCGGGCATCGGGATCGCGGTCTCCAGCAATGTCGTCAGACCGATTTGCTGCATGCTGGCGCGCACGGCCTTGCCGTAGCCGTATTCGTTGACCATATGGGAGATGCGGATGGGAATCCGCATCTGCCCGGCAATCCCGATCACGCCGTGACCCAGCGGAATTTCCGAACCGATCCCGGCGGTCTCGTAGCCTAGGCTGGCGACCGTGTACAGGCTGTTGTGCGCGGGGTCGTGCATCAGCACGATCGCATGGCCGATGCCGAAACTGTCCTCCAAGGCATGCAATACCGCATCGACCAGACCGTCCATATCTTCGCAAGCGGACGTCGCCGCAAGACACTTGCGCAGCAGGGACAGCCAGTTCGGGCGCTGTTCGGCAGCAGGTAAGGACGTTCCCGGGACGCGTTCGATGTCCAGCACGCGGTATAAATCGGCGCCGAGCAGGCGAAACACGTTGCTCATGCCGGTATGAGCGGCGATGCCCGCCAGTTTGGCGCGCATGGTTTCAAATAAGGGGCCAGACGTCTCGGTATGCAGATAGCGGATGTGCAGGCGGTAGATGGCTGCGGTTTGCGAGTCCGTGACCGTCAGCGTGGCGTAGGGGTTGGCCAGAATGTTGGTTCGGGTCTTGTTGAAAAA